>DLAA01000025.1:45817-45955 GCA_002493835.1 Lachnospiraceae bacterium UBA7060
ATTTATCTACTTAATGCAATACATAAATCCTCTGCTGTATATATTGTGGTAACAGTTTGGCCTTGCACTATTCCGCGAGTAAAATCGCTTTATATGCGATTTTATGAGTTTTGAAAGCGCCAAAATGCGACTTTGGAG
>DLAA01000025.1:46271-46491 GCA_002493835.1 Lachnospiraceae bacterium UBA7060
GAAGCCGGAGGCTGAACTGTTACTTAAGCGGGATGAGATTTGTAAAAACAGGTAGTTTTTTGGGGATAGATATGCTACAATATGTAGTAGCATTGATTTGTTGTTAAATTTTTAATGTATTTATTGGCATAGGAATTAAGAAAATATTAAATTCGCATTAAGAGGTTGACAGAAGTGGCAGAGGAGAGGACGATCTTTAAGCAAGCAAGCAAGCAAGCAA
>DLAA01000025.1:46848-61938 GCA_002493835.1 Lachnospiraceae bacterium UBA7060
AAGCAAGCAAGCAAGCAAGCAAGCAAGCAAGCATAGTTTAGTATGTCCTTTTTTCGTTATATTAAATTTTAGAGTCAAATAACCAGAGCCGTTATTTTATGGGAGGATTTATCCTGCTATAAAGTAACGGCTTTTTGCGTCCCGCCATGCAGATAGGCGAGGCAGGCACAAGAGAGGAGGAAAATCTGCAAAAGTAATCAAAAAGCTGGAATCATAAGATGTTAATCAATCAATGATCAATTGAATATGATAAGAACATCAGGAGATTTAGGGCGCATAGTAAGAGATACTGAATGTGATATTCACAAATATGAACAGAAAGGAGCAATGCGTTATGGGAAAGAAAAGGATTATGCCAATAGTCATGGCCATGATTGTGACATTATTGCCAGTTATGCAGCTTCATGCGAAGGAAGAGTTTGATGGAGAGGTTACCGGCGGCAAGAAACAGGGAATGGGAACTTTGTACCAAGAGGACGGCGGTTGGACAGAAGGCTTCTGGATCGATGATGTGGTTCAGGGGTCTGCGGTTGTGTACAACAGTGAAACAGGAGGAGCAAGATATTTTTTCCACGATGGAGCGGCGGCCGGACCTGTGGTGGGATATATTGATGGACAGGAAGATATGATCATTTCTAACGATGCTCGAAACGGTCTTTGCGCCATCATTGACAGAGACGGTACTGTTGCGCAGGCGGCTGTTATGGAAAAGGGAAAGATACAGACTGATGAGCTGGTCAGCTGGACATCGGGGGATACTACCTATTATGCGGCTGGCAGGAACAGTATAGAGGATGGCACTGCCATTGCAGTTTATTCAAACAAGAACATATATATCGGACAATTTAAAGACAAGAAATACGAGGGAAAAGGAGTCTACTATTATGCTGATGGCAGATGGTATGACGGGACATGGGAAAACGGATTGCTGGAAGGGGAAAGTATTTTCTATTATTCGGCTTCAGACAGTAGCAAACCTTATGATGTTTATATGAAGGGCAATTATACAAACAGTGTATTGGATGGAGTTGGTGTCATATACAGATCAGACCGGAGCCGTTTTGTATGCAGGATGAAAGACGGAAGGGCCGACGGCATTGGGATCACCGTCAACGAGAACGGAGAGACAATATTTTCAGAATGGAAGGAAGGAAAAAACGTAAGGGACAATATCACTCCATGGAAAGCGGACAACGGTGTCAGCTATATAGGAAAGAAGGCGGGAAAGACTGTTGACGGTTACGGGGCATGTATCTACGAAAAGGGGATGATATCTGTCGGCGATTTCACAAAAGGCGTACATGACGGAGAGGCATATATTTACTGGCCTGATACGGATTCTTATTTTGACGGGCACTATGAGAACGGAAAGTTCAGCGGAGACGGGGCGGTTTATTACCGGAACGGCAATTACTTTAAAGGGGTATACAGCAATGGCGAATGGGAAGAGGGAATCTATTATTATTACGGCGAGGGCTGGTTTGACGGCACATTTAAGTCAGGACAGATAGAAACAGGGAATATGAACCGAATTTTAGATGATGGAACCATAACCGTGGAAAAGTATAAAGACGGTAAAAAATTATAAAGGAAGGTGGCGTTTAGATGAAAAAAACATGGAAAATAGCAATATGTATTCTGGCTATGGCCGGGCTGCTGATTGAACCGCCTATGACGGCCAATGCATTCGGGAAAAAGGAAAACGCGGTTTCTACACAAACAGATGTTACCGCAAAGGGCAAGAAAGAAGAGGAGCTGCATCTCGACGATGTACTCTCGTATGAGATGACGTCCATAAAGTGGGATAACAGGCAGAAACAATATGTGGTTAACGGATATTTATATAATTCATCTGACAAATATGATTTGTTTGATTTCGGCGAGACGGAAATTGTGATCGTCGATGCAAACGAGCTCGAAATGTGTACCATAAAGATGAACAAGAAAGTCCAGAATGCGCTGATGCTGCCGCCGGAATGCACATGGGATTACAATATGACTTTCAAAAATCTGGAATTTGATGTGGACGACTATGAGCTGTCCTACGGGATACATGCCTATGTATTCAGTGAATGCTCCTATGCGGAGTGCGCCGGGGTTGGCTGTCCAATCTGCGGTATGACGGAAGCGGATGCTTTTAGTCAGGAGAACGGAACCACTTTTAAATCCGGCTACAATAATACAGAAAACAGTAAAAACAGTAAAAACAGTACAGAGGACCAGTATGTGTGCTCATGGTGTAAGGGAACAGGCATATGCAAGGAATGCGGCGGGACAGGAAAGAATAATGCGACCAGCCAGGTCTTAAAGGCTATGGGATGTACGCTGTGTGACAAAACCGGGAAATGCGCTAAGTGCGGCGGAGATGGGGTAGCGTCCTATTGAAGCCGGGAAACACTGATGTAAGTATTTTCCGTGTGCGGTTGCCGGAGACTCTAAGGAAGCATTGAGTTATCAGTGCTTCCTTAGACTTGAGAAAAATATGGATTTAAGCGGAAAAGGGTGTAAAACCGCCTGACCAGTACCGTCTGGTCATGGAATGCCGTTCCAGCGGCCTGACCGATTACCAGTGGTGCATGGAAAAAGGTATCTGCCCAAGTACTTTTTACGGATCTAAATAGGAGTATGGACGGCAATTTATCCTTTTGCGGCTTCCATCAAAAGCCGGACGCACAAATCGATGCCCAATTTTCCGGCATTCAGGTACATTTCGTAGTATTTCGGATCGCCCCACTCTTGATTGGTGAAGGCATTATGAAAATTCCTTCTTCTCTTATCGTTCTTTTTAAGCGCGTTTTCGGCCTCCTCTTTCTGGATGCCTTCCCGCTCTATAGCACGCTGTATTCTCTTTTCGTGATCAGCATAGATAAATACCCGCAGACAGTCCTCCTTTTCCCCTAAAATATATCCGGAGGCTCTTCCTACAATAATACAATTTCCTGTCTCAGCGGCTTCTTCAATAATGCGTTTTTCTTCCAGAAAGAGCTTATCCGCCAAGGGCAGATCTTTATTTCCAGAAAGACCGCCCAAAGGAGTTTTGGAAAGGTTTAGGAGGATATTGCCCGAACTGCTCTCTTCAAGCGCTTCAATCTTAAAAAATGGGATATCGAGTCTTTTGGCCGCTTCTAATAAAATATTCCGGTCATAGAGCTTATAGCCCAGCGCTTCTGCCAGTTTTTTTCCTATTTCGTGTCCTCCGCTGGCATAACGCCTTTCGATTGTTATAATATGATACATAAATATGGCCCCCTTTCTGTTGGCTTCTTTATATTTTTCTTCCCCTTTCCCTTTCTTATTCGTGACTGGGTTTTATCAGGAAATTCCTTAGCCGAATTCGAGTCCGCGAAGCGGATCTTGCAACCGAGCGAAGCTCGATTTTGTATAGACGAAGTATAACATATTTATCTACTTAATGCAATACATGAATCCTCTGCTGTATATATTGTGAAACAAATTATAATTAAAATTAAGAAGCTGGGAGGCATTATTATTTTGTTGTCGTTGATACGGGGCGTGGCACTGTGGTACAATCAGAAGGACATATTGAGTTTGCGATAGGAAAGAAAATACGAAGAACCATCGCAGTATGAGGAAGAGACATATACATTAGGGAGGCGGGCATAATTGAATACTTTATATGTATCAGATTTAGATGGTACTTTATTGCGAAGCGATGAAACGATATCGGAATACACAAGTCATATCATAAATGGCCTGATTGACAGGGGCATGATTTTTTCTTATGCTACGGCCCGCTCATTGATAACCGCGAAAAAAGTGACGAGAGGTTTAAATGCCCAAATTCCGCTGATCGTCTATAATGGCGCATTTGTAATGGACAATCTTACCGGGGATATTTTGCTTGCAAATTATTTTGACGATTCTGTGTATGATCTGCTGGATGATTTATTTATGCACCATGTATATCCAATCGTTTATGCGTATATCGAAGAAAAGGAAAAGTTTTCATATGTACCAAAGCTGTGTACGGCGGGCATGAATAGATTTCTCGACAGCAGAGAAGGAGATGTCCGCACTAATATTGTAGATAGAGAGAAGCAATTGAAATCTGGGGATATTTTTTATATCACTTGTATTGATGAGCCAAAGAAGCTACAGCCGTTGTATAATAAATATAAGAATATTTTTCATTGCGTCTATCAGGCAGATATTTACACAAATGATCAGTGGCTTGAAATAATGCCGCTGACAGCTTCTAAATCTCATGCGGTCAAGCAGTTACAATCGCTAATGGAGTGTGAAAAATTGGTTGTTTTTGGCGATGGCCGCAATGATATCGACATGTTTGCGCTGGCAGATGAGAGCTACGCCGTTCAAAATGCGCATGAAGATTTAAAGAAGTATGCCACTGCAATTATCTCTTCCAACGATGACGATGGGGTTGCCAGATGGCTGGAAAGCAGGTTTTACTCGTCCTGTAACATTGACTTGGGGCTGAGGAGATAAAGGGGACGAAAATGATTGAGGTACTGTTTGGGGAGAGCGAAGCCGGCGCCATGAAAGCGGCAAAAAATAAAATAGTGTTGGGGAAGGTCAACGGCCCCGTTTCTGTGTGGATGGCAGGGAAAAAGGCACCGCCCGCACAGCCTTTTTGCGGATGGATAGAGGGAACGGCGGCGGAGGTTATCTGTCTTGGATTTATGATGGATATAGGAAATATCAAAGAGCCGATGGAAAGTTCTTACCGCCGGGAGCTGATTGCTTCTATGTTTGTACAGGATCAGCGGGGGCAGGATGAAGATTTAAAAGAAGAAGGAAAACATGTCGGGGAGGTTTACATAAAGGAGCTACAGCGCCTGAAAAATTATTTGGAGGATGGGGAGGCTATCAGGGTATGGTACAGCGATGCCCCTTATTCCAAATGCGGTTTATATAGTCTGTGTCAAATATTGAGAGAGTATGGAAATGAAATATCTGTGGTAAAGCTTCCGGAGTATATCGTTCGTGATACCTGTATTGCTTCTTACCAAAACTGGGGTGAAGTCTCGGCGGAGGAATTTGCAGGATTTTTATCTTATGAAAAAACGCTCGCAAAAGAGGAAATTTGCAGGTATGCTATGATGTGGAGTGAGTTGGTGGAAGACAACAGTCCGCTTCGGGCAGTGGTCAATGGCAAAGTGCTTGGCGTGCCGGAAGATTTCTATGATTTTCTGATATGGAAATGGCTCAAAGACATGCCGGTGAAAGAGGCAAGACTGATTGGCAATATTCTGGGTCACACGCAGCTTGGAGTGGGAGACTGGTGGTATGCCAGGAGAATTGATCATTACATGAATCAAGGGAAAATCCGTGTTGTTGAAAATTCGGGAAACAAATATGCCAGGGTAATTTGCAGGAACAGTGGGGGAGATTATGATTCTTGAAACAGACAGACTATATTTGAGGGAAATGACCCAGTCGGATTACGGGTCGCTGTGCAGAATTTTGCAGGATGAAGAAACCATGTACGCGTATGAGGGTGCGTTTGATGACGCGGAGGCGCAGGAGTGGCTTGACAGACAGATTTCCCGCTATCGAGAGTGGGGATTCGGTTTGTGGGCGGTGGTACTGAGAGAAAATGAGGAGATGATCGGACAGTGCGGCCTTACCATGCAGCCATGGAAGGACGAGGAGGTTTTGGAGATTGGTTATCTTTTTTGGCGGCAGTATTGGCATAAGGGATATGCCACGGAAGCCGCCAAAGCGTGTAAAAGGTATGCTTTTGAGACGTTGGACAAAGACGAAGTCTGTTCTATCATCAGAGATACCAATATTGCGTCTCAAAACGTCGCTGTCAGAAATGGGATGAAACCGATGGATTCCTGGATAAAGCATTACAGGGGTGTGGACATGCCTCACCACCGGTATGTGGTTACGCGGTGACGACAAATGGCGAAACAAAATATATATGACAATGAAATTTTTTTTGAAGGATATAAGAAAATCAGAGATAATGAGACGAATGCCAACAATTTGTTTGAGAAACCGGCTCTGTTTTCCATGATGCCTGACTTGAACGGTAAAAGAGTGCTGGATCTGGGGTGTGGTTTTGGGGATCATTGTAAGCGCTTTGTCGAGGAAGGCGCCGAACAGGTGACAGGGATTGATATTTCGGAGAAGATGCTGCAGATTGCGAGAGAAGAAAACGGCGATCCCAGAATCTCCTATATCCATATACCGATGGAGGATATCGCACAGTTAAACGGGCAGTTTGACTTGGTCGCAAGCTCCCTGGCGCTTCATTATGTGGAAGATTTCTCAGACGTTGTGAAAAGTGTCTATCAGTTGTTGCGCGGAGGCGGGATCTTTCTTTTTTCGCAGGAAAATCCGTTATGTACTTGTCATTCCGGCGGCGACAGGTGGACAAGGGATGAAAATGGGAATAAGATTTATGTAAACCTATCGAACTATGGAGTGGAGGGGGAAAGAGAGTCGGTATGGTTTGTAGATCATGTGAAAAAGTATCACAGAACGTTTTCAACAATCGTAAATACATTGATTGAGACAGGCTTTACGATTGAAAAGATGATGGAACCATTGCCGACTGAAAAGCTGCTTGAAGAATACCCGGAGTATCAGGACTTATTGCATAAACCTGATTTTTTGCTGATAAAGGCGAGAAAAGCTGAGGTGGGGGAAATCTGAGAGATTTCCACTTTATTTTTGTGGAAAAACAGAAAGCGATTAATATAGAGGAAACGATTATGGATAAGAAACTGGCTGTAAACGAAAAAGAATATGAAATATTTAAGTTATTAGGAAAAGGAAAGGGGGGATATTCTTATCTGGCTGGCGACGGGACGCAAAAGTATGTTCTCAAGCAAATACATCATGAACCTTGTGATTATTATCAATTTGGCAATAAGATTGAGGCAGAATTGAATGACTATAAGCGGTTGAAGGAAATCGGTATAAAAATTCCTGCCCTGATTGATGTCGATATAAAAAAGGAACGTATTTTGAAGGAGTTTATTGATGGGGAAACTATTTATGAGCTGGTTTTGCAGGATAAGATGGAATCTGCTTACGTTGACCAAGTGAAAGGCATGTGCGCACTGTTGTATGCGGTCCGCACCAATATAGATTATTTTCCGACAAACTTTGTAGTGCAGAACGGAGAAATCTATTATGTTGACTTTGAGTGTAACGAGTACATGGACGAGTGGAATTTTGAAAATTGGGGTGTCAAATATTGGTCAAAAACACCAGAATTCCTGCAATATGTGAAAGAGCATTCCTGATTCTTATGGAGGCGGTTTACTTTTATTATCCTTGGAAATGGCTGTTAAAGTCGGGGACGAACGGGGTTGCGGTGTCTGAATATGGAAGAAAATTAATGTATGAAATGATGATGGCGTATGACGGGGATAAAAGACGGTATTCCCAAATAGCAGGCAATGGGTTTAAAATTCTTGCAGATGCAGTAGAAAAGGATCTGCCATATGAAATCAAATGTCCGGCACTGTTAATCTGTGGTGAAAAAGACCATGCTGGTTCATGCATCAGATATAATAAAGCATGGCATCGAAATACGAATATTCCGCTGGAATGGATCAAAAATGCGGGACATAACGCAAATACAGATCAGCCGGAAGCGGTAAATAGATTGATTGATCATTTAGCCAGGAAAGTACAATAGTGAGTAAAAACAGAAATTTGGCGGGGATATGGACAATGAAGTTAAAGAACATTTTGATTGTAGTAAAAGATATTGAAAAATCGAAACAATTTTACCACGACTTGTTTGGGCTTGATATGGTGCTTGACAATGACGGAAACATGATATTGACGGAAGGGCTTGTACTTCAGGATGAAAAAATCTGGAGGAATTTTTTGGGAAAAGACATCATGCCGAAAAGCAATTCATGTGAATTGTATTTTGAGGAACAGGATATAGAAGCGTTTATTGAAAAATTGGAAAAATTATATCCCGGAGTGCAGTATGTCAATCGCCTTATGACGCATAGCTGGGGACAAAGAGTAATTCGTTTTTACGATTTAGACGGCAATTTGATTGAGGTGGGAACACCTATGTAATATGGAAATTTTAGTATGCAGGGGGAATTTATCATGGGATATTTGATTTGTGAGACAACAAAGGAAGAACGCGAAAAAATTGTCAGGGATTCTCTTGGCAGCATCAGTGCAAACTGTGACGGCTGTATGGCTGGGCTTGCCGATATGTACCAGGATTATATTGACGGCAAAAAGGAGCTGCGTCAGATTAATATGGAGTTTCATGCCAGATATATCAGGGACGATGATATGCCGGGCAGAAGTTCTAGTGCCTGCTCTGCACAAATCAAAGTATAGTTGGGAGGAAAAGAGATTGTTGAACATTAGGAAGGAAGAACCAGGTGACTATGAAATTGTAGAGAAGATCACACGAGACGCTTTTTATAATTTGTATATACCCGGCTGCACGGAGCATTATCTTGTTCGTAAGATGCGAAGCCACGAAGATTTTATAAAAGAGTTGGATTTTGTCTTAGAACTTGACAATAAAGTGATTGGATATATCATGTATACGAAAGCAACGTTGACCGATGAGAGCGGGAACGTAAAAGATATCGTAACCTTTGGGCCTCTCTGCATAGACCCTTCATACCAACGCAGAGGTTATGGGAAGCGGCTGATTCGGCATTCTTTAGAAAAGGCGGCTTCCATGGGATATGATGTCGCCGTTATTTTTGGAATGCCTGCCAACTATGTATCCAGCGGATTTATAAGCTGCAAAAAGTATAATATATGTGTGGAGGGAGACAAGTTTCCATCAGCCATGCTGGTAAGGGAACTAAAGCCGGGTGTACTGGATGGTCGGAAATGGTATTATAAGGACAGCCCGGTGATGACTGTGCAGCCGGAAGACGCGGAGGCTTATGATGATACTTTGATTCCAAAAGAGCGCAAACACACATCTTCGCAGGAAGAGTTTTACATTATGAGTCATTCTTTTGTGGAGTGATGCTGTTTTCAGCTGAAGGATTTTTACAAGCGGAAAGGCATGGTGAATGATGGAATGTACAGACGGGCAAATGCTTCAAAAAGTGTTGGTGATCGGAAGCCCGGGTGCCGGCAAAAGCACATTTGCAAGAAAGCTCAGAGATATCACCGGACTGCCATTATATTACCTGGATATGTTATGGCACAAACCGGACCAGACAACGATTGCAAGACAGGAATTTGATGCAAAACTGCAGGAGATGATGGAAGGGCAGCGGTGGATTATTGATGGAAATTACAGCCGAACCCTTGAAATGCGCCTGCAGTACTGCGATACCGTTTTTCTTCTGGAGTTTCCGTTGGACATCTGTCTTTCGGGGGCTAAATCCCGGATCGGAAAAGAACGGGAAGATCTGCCGTGGCTCGAAACAGAATTTGACGAGGAATTTAGACAGTTTATCATAGATTTTCCCAAAGTAGATTTACCGGTGATCTATGGATTGGTTGAAAAATACCGAGAGGATAGAAAGGTATTTGTATTTAAAGACAGGGAGGAGTCGGAGGCGTATTTGAGACAGCTTTCCGGTTTGCGATAAAATTGTTTTGGCGGAGGTGAATAGATGAGTGAGCAGATGATTGAATGGGCAAAAGAACTCCAAAGCCTTGCTCAGGCGGGATTGTTCTATGGCAGGGATATTTATGACAAAGAAAGATATGAGCGAATCCGGGAGATTGCGGCGGAAATGATGGCGGCGCGCACGGATCTTCCGCTGGAAAAGGTGACAGATCTGTTTTGTGGTGATGTGGGCTATCAGACGCCAAAGGTTGACACGCGCGCCGCGGTTTTTTTAGAGGGGAAAATTCTTCTTGTCCACGAGAACAATGACACTTGGTCTATGCCTGGCGGATGGTGTGAATATGATATGTCTCCTGCGGAGAACGCAATCAAAGAGACGAAGGAAGAAGCGGGGCTGGATGTGGTCATAGAGAGGGTTATTTCTATACAGGATCGGGATAAGCATAACCAGCCGCCTTACGCCTACGGTGTAGTAAAAATTTTTTATCAGTGTAAAGCAACAGGCGGCTCATTTATCCCTAATATAGAGACTTCCGAATGTCAATATTTTGCCTTGGATGAATTACCTCCTCTGGCAGAAGAAAAGTGTACAAAGGAGCAGATCAGAATGTGCTTTGAAGCCTGCGAAGACGACAATTGGAAGGTGCAGTTTGATTGATGCGGCTATATAAAACGGTTTACATAATATTAATTTAGGAGAGTGTGATGGAGAGAAGAGACAAAGTAAATTATTATCTGGATCTGGCTAAAATGGTGTCACAGCGATCTACCTGTCTACGAAGACATTACGGTGCGGTGATTGTGAAAAACGATGAGGTGATATCCACAGGGTATGTGGGAGCGCCCCGTGGCAGAAAAAATTGTACGGATGTGGGGGAGTGTATCCGTGCGAAGCTGGCAATTCCCCGGGGGGAACGCTACGAGCTCTGCCGCAGTGTACATGCGGAGACAAACGCTATTATCAGCGCTTCCAGGGACAAGATGATTGGCAGTGCCATGTATTTGACGGGTGTGGAGGCAGACACAGGGGAGTATGTAAAAAATTCCTGCAGCTGTTCCATGTGCAAACGACAGATTATCAATGCGGGGATCGAGACGGTGTACGTCCGCGATACGGAGGACGAGTATCGGGCGATTCCGGTGCAGCAGTGGATCGACGAGGATGAGTCTTTGGAAGGAACATTCGGTTATTGATGATGAGTTTATCGGATGCCGCCCGTGCGTGAATACATCCAGTTTAAAAGTGAGGACGAAGGATGTTTTGGAGGGATTTCTGCCTTATGTGGGACATGCGCATACGGCGGTAGAATTGAAAGGAGAAGAATAGGAAGAAGAGAGGAACAGACATGATTCGAAAAATGACAATAGAAGATTATGACGGGGTGAAGGCGCTCTGGATGTCGATCAAGGGATTCGCTATCAGGAGTCTGGATGATTCCCGGGAGGGCGTGGTTCGCTTTTTGCAGAGAAATCCAAAGACCAGCGTGGTGGCAGTGGAGGACGGTAAAATAGTGGGCGCGATTCTGTGTGGGCATGACGGCAGAAGGGGATGTCTGTATCATGTGTGTGTGGCAGAAGATTATCGCATGCGCGGCATTGGGAAAGCCATGGTTGTTTTCTGCATGGAGGCTTTGAAAGCGGAACATATCAATAAGGTGTCGCTGATTGCTTTTACAGCTAACGATATCGGGAACGCGTTCTGGAAGCGGATCGGCTGGACAAAACGGGAGGATTTGAATTACTATGATTTTACACTGAATGAGGCCAATATTACGGCGTTTAACCGGTAGAAAGTGAAAAATCGAGGAGGCGGACTGGTGTACAAAATACTTGTGGTGGAAGACGACGAGGTCATTGCGGGTCAGATCGGAAAATATCTGGAGAAATGGGGTTACGCAGTGGAGATTGTCAGAGATTTTGCGAATGTGATGGGGCAGTTCGCGGTGTATGAACCCCAGCTGGTGCTGTTAGATATCGGTCTGCCTTTTTACAATGGGTATTATTGGTGCGGGGAAATCCGCAAGGTGTCGCAAGTACCGATTATCTTTGTATCCTCGGCATCGGATAATATGAATGTGGTAATGGCAGTCAATATGGGCGGTGATGACTTTGTGGTAAAGCCCTTCGATCTGGAAATTTTGCAGGCAAAGATACAGGCGCTATTGAGACGGACTTACGCCTTTACAGCTTCTGCAGCGGTGCTGGAATACGGCGGCGCACTGCTAAATGTGACGGATATGTCGCTTTCTTGCCCGCGGAAGCCGGGAGAGCTTTCAGCGGGCGATGACAGCCGAATCGAACTGACAAAAAATGAGTTTCGCATTCTGCAGACGCTTTTTGAAGCGTCGGGCGGTGTGGTAAGCCGGGATACGTTGATGAAGCGGTTGTGGGACGATGAGTGTTTTGTGGATGATAATACGTTGACGGTGAATGTGAACCGTCTGCGAAAGAGACTTACGGAAATGGGACTTTCGCAGTTGATTCAGACTAAAAAAGGTGTGGGGTATTTTCTGGGAGGATGAGAGTGGATAAAAGGATTTGTGTACCGGCGGCATATCTGCGGGAGCGGATTGTCCCGGTTTCTTTCTGCGTCATGGAGGCGCTTGTTTTTATGATGATCGCCGCGCTGTATGATTATGAGGGTGTGTTGTCGAACATGACTTACGCGCTGGGACTTGTCATTTTTTTTGGCTGCTGCTGTCTGCTGTGGGACTATGGGAAATATCGGGGAAAGTACAGGATTTTGACAAAGCTTCTCTCAGCGGAGGAGCGGGGCGGCGACCTGCCGCAGACGGTGTCCGGCATGGAGCAGGCGTACCAGCGGATTATCGCGGTGCAGGAGACGGAGAAGAAGGCGCTGATCACACAGCTGGATGAGAAGCAGCGGAGCATGGCGGATTACTATACCATGTGGACTCATCAGATCAAAATACCTCTTGCCGCCATGGACTTGCTTTTGCAAAATGACTGGGAGGACGAAAAATGGGATAGACAGACCGTAAAAAGGCTCAGAGAAGAAGTTTTTAAGACCGGACAGTACGTGGACATGGCGCTTCACTATGCCAGAATGGAGAGCATTTCCTCCGACTTTTCCTTTGCGGAGCTGGATGCGGGGGATTTGGTGAAGAAGGCTTTGAAAAAGTATTGGATTCTTTTCAGCGGAGCGGGACTTGCACTGCATCTGGAAGAATGCCACAGCAAAGTGGTTACAGATGGCAAGTGGCTTTCCTTTGTCATAGAGCAAGTTCTCTCCAATGCGCTAAAATACACAAAGGAAGGTGCAGTCTCCATTTACGGGGCAGATGCGTCTGGTCAGCCTGTCACCCAAAATGGCTATTATCTAATTATTGAGGATACGGGAATTGGGATTGACAAGAGCGATCTGCCGCGGATTTTTGAGAGGGGATTTACCGGCTGCAACGGCCGCATGGGACAAAAGTCTACGGGAATCGGTCTGTATCTGTGCAGGCAGATTATGGACAGGCTGGGACTTTCTATCCGCGCAGAGTCCGAGCGGGGAGTGGGGACGAAGGTGTTTCTCGGTATCAGGCAGGAGCCGATCCTTACAAAAATGTAAGTTATAGAAAGGAAATGTAAGCCGGATATATGGCAGGACATTTCCTTTTTCTTTTAAAATATTCGTTGTACTAGCAGGTAATATTTGTACAAATAGCATAATCTATGCAGTGATTAAGATGAGTTTCGTAATTGTCAATAAATTTGATAAGAAGGAGAGGAGAACAGATATGTCATTGTTAGCCGTGAAGAATGTAAAAAAGATTTATACCACTCGATTTGGTTCTGTCAAAGTACAGGCGTTAAACGATGTGAACTTTTCTGTGGAAGAAGGGGAGTATGTGGCGATCATGGGAGAGTCCGGCTCTGGCAAGACGACCCTCTTAAACATTCTGGCCTCTCTGGATACCGCCACCAGCGGTCAAGTATTGTTAAATGGGCAGGAGCTCTCCAAGGTCAGCCAGAAGGACTTATGTGCGTTTAGGCGGGATCATCTGGGGTTTGTCTTTCAGGACTTTAATCTGTTGGATTCCATGTCCCTGCGGGACAATATTTTCCTGCCCTTGGTGCTTGCCAGTGTGCCTTACCGGGAGATGGAGGAGCGCCTTGTGCCACTTGCAAAGAGGCTTTTCATTGGTGATCTTTTGGATAAATACCCTTATGAGGTGTCGGGAGGGCAAAAGCAGCGGGCGGCGGTGTGCCGGGCGCTGATTACAAGGCCGGATATTGTACTGGCGGACGAGCCTACGGGTAGTGTAATATTAGTACAACACTACCCAAAAGTAATTCCCGTGATATTCCCGTCATTATCAATCTTTATTTCTTCAATGACGGATCGCCAAAGAGTGCGTTTTTCTTCACGGGTTAAAGTGTTATATATCGACTTGAAATCAGCTGCTAAAATGCTTTTCAAGGTTGTGAAGTCTGGTGGCGTTTCCTGCGCCGCGTCCGGCAGCTTTTCAAGTGCCGTGGTATATATTTCATAGTCTTTTTTATATTCTTCAAGGTTTATTAACTCGTTCACATACAATTCTTTTAGTTTAGAAAGTTTTCGTTTAAGAACTGCCTTGTCATTGGATGTGATTGAACGTTTTCGACTGGCGGCTTGCACTTCCCATTCAAGCTGACAGCGGTTTATTTCCTCTTCCAGATGGGAGAACAGCCACGTTTCAATTATATCTTCCCGGATGGAATGATTATGAACGCAGAGTCCGCGCTTGAAATGCTGGTTGCAGCGATAATAAAAGTATTCCTTTGACTTATAACCGACCAGCTTATGACGACATTCACTACAGACCAGAATGGATGTGAAAATATAGACTTTGCCAGACGGAGAGGAACGCGCGTTTTTGCTAGTTAACTTCTGTACACGGTCAAATTGGTCACGGCTGATGATTGCTGGGCAGAAATTATCATTATATCTGCCGCCACGGTCATATATCCCGGTATATAGCTTTTCGCGGAGCATACGCCGGAAAGTAGCGTCACACCAATTCACGCCGTATGTTTCCCGGATATATTTCACAGTACCACGCTGGGACACTGTAGTTTCATATTGGTTGAAAGCGTCCCGCACAATGTCGGCTTTTTCCGGGACGATTTCAAGCCGTTTCTCCTCATTCACACGGAAGCCAAAAGGACAACTGCCGGAAACAACCGTGCCATGCGCAATTTTACTGTCGAAAACAACGTCGATTCTTTCCCCGTCAATATCAGCTTCATTTTGGGCTATGGACAATTTCACATTGATATACAAACGACCATTCGCGGTGGTTGTGTCGTATTCTTCATCGGTGGTAAGCCATTCACAGTTATGGTCATGTAAAATTTCCATGATTTTATAATAGTCCGCAACAGACCGAAACCAGCGGTCAAGACGGCAGAAAAGAAGTATATCAACCTCATTCCGCTTGACCGATTCTATCATTTTTTGAAATTCGGTGCGCTTGTGTAAGTGCTTCCGGGCAGTTTTCGCAGCGTCGATATATACGCCGACAATCAGCCAGCCACGCTCACGGGCGTATTTTTCAAGCCGTTCTTGCTGGGCTTCAAGG
>DLAA01000148.1:0-392 GCA_002493835.1 Lachnospiraceae bacterium UBA7060
CGGCTGTGCCGTGAATAATCTGGGTTTATATTTTTTAAAAACAGCTCCTTTTTGGTAAGAACTCAGATAGAAGGGTTCTTATCGAAAAGGAGCATTTTTGCTGCAGCCGAGCAGCGAAAACAGGAATCTATCGAGGGGGCCTGTATTGGGAGGAATATTTATGCGATTACAAAGGCACATGGGCGGATTTTATGTTAAAATAAATAGGATAATTGATATTTATACAAAAAATGAATGTATGTGAAAACGAATCGGTAGTAGGGAGGATAAGAAATGCAGCTTCGGAACTATAAAACTTCGGACTGTGCGTACTTGGCTGAATTATTTTATCAGACAGTCCATAGTGTCAATGCAAAGGATTATACAAAAGAGCAGTTAGATGTGTGGGCAAC
>DLAA01000148.1:729-2544 GCA_002493835.1 Lachnospiraceae bacterium UBA7060
ATGAGATTGTTGGATTTGGGGATATAGATAGCTCCGGTTACCTGGATAGATTGTTTGTTCATAAGGATCATCAGGGGGAAGGGATTGCATCGAAAATTTGCGAAGAGCTTGAACATTCAGCAGGCGGAAATAAGATTACTACCCATGCGTCTCTTACAGCCAGGCCTTTCTTTGAACACAGGGGCTATCGTGTGCTGCGGGAACAAACAGTTATTAAAAATGGAATAGAGCTGACAAATTTTATTATGGAGAAATAGACGGATTGTGGTATTATTAAAAGAAAAAAGTGCAATCGAGGTTGTATCACAAACCCATACATAAAGAGAAAAAATGTGTAAGGATACAAAGGAAGGGGGAAGTGATGGAAGAGTCAGTGATAAAAGTGGGAATCTGTGATGATGACGCGCTCTGGCTTGAAAAGGCGGAAAGGAGCCTGAGAGAGTATGCCGGGCAGGCGGGACTGAACATGGAACTCATTTCCTTTTTATCAGGCGAAGCGCTGCTGTCCTACGAAGAGGCATCTCTGGATGTGGTATTTATGGACATTGTGTTAAGCGGGGCGGACGGGATCACCATGGCGGCGGAGATCAACCGCCGATGGGAGAAATGCCTGATCGTATATATGACAAATTATCTGTTCTACGCTACGGACGTTTATCGGACGGAGCATGTGTTTTTTGTGCTGAAGGAGGAATTTGCCGACAGGCTGAAGGAAGTCTTTCCCAAAATTCAGCATGCGTGGAAGCAGATCGGCAGGAACCTGGTGTTTCAGACCTGCGAGCGCTCCAGGCTTGTGCTGCGCCAGGAGGATATTTACTACTTTGAGAGGGACAAAAGAGTGACCAGGGTGGTGGCGAAAACGGGAGTTTACCATATCTGGGAGAAGCTTAGCGAGATCGAGGAGGTGGTATCGGAGATTGATTTTGTGCGGTGCCACAACAGTTTCCTGATTTACCTGCCGTCGGTACGGGAGATGCTGAAAAAATCCTTCGTCATGAAAAATGGGGATGAGATTCTGATCAGCAGGGGATATTCAAAAACCACGAGGGAGGCGTTTACCAGATGGGCGGTTTTGCAGATGTCGTAAGTCTTACGGCCCCCTTTCTGCGCGTAGGCCTGTGCCAGGCGGCAGCTATGCTGCTTTTGATACCCTGGATGGAATTGCTGTTGGTGCGCAGAAAAAAGCGCTGGCTGATGCTTTTGAATATGGGATACATCTTAATCGTGATGAATTGGCTGATGAATGGGATACTGGGGCAGTACTATAGCGATGAATTCTGGTGGCAGTTCCTTTATGGGCTAATGGCATTTACGAACCCGCTGTTGAATATGGGTGTATACTATTATACCTTCGAAGGCGGACTCTTAAAGACGACAGCAGGTTCGGTTATTGCGGATATGATAGCCAGCGTGCATGCTACTTTTTGTATGCTACTCATTAACATTCTGGAGGGGCGCGAAAATATATTTCAGCTGGCAGGAAGATGGATGGCAGCAGATGTTCTCATTTTTGTAGTTGGCGGCATTAGTTTTGTTTTGTTGGAGCGGCTGGCTGGCAATTTTTTAAAAAGGTTTCGGACGTATCAGATCAAACACAAGATTCTTTGTGGAATATTGCTTGCTGTTCTTCTTGCAATCACTGTTATGGGAAGAGATGTGAAAGTAACAAGTGAAAATGAAACACGGTTTGTATTTATGTTTCAATGGTATTTGGGCGCAGCGCTGATTTTGCTTGGTATGGTTTTAATCTTCCGGCTTTATACCAGAAGCGTAGCGCAGAGGAATGATTACCTGCGGGCAAAGGGCCGCCTGATG
>DLAA01000055.1 GCA_002493835.1 Lachnospiraceae bacterium UBA7060
GAGTGGGAAACGCCGCTTTTGCGTCGTATTCAGTTTTTAGTACAATACCCTGCTTGTCCATCGCTCGAAAAACCTTGATTTTCTGGTGTTTTCAAAAGTATCGTTATCTAACGTCAGCTTTCCAGAGACCGGCATTTAAAAGAATGATGGAGGATGCAAAGCACGGGAGGATAGACTGTATCATTGTCAAAGATTTTTCCAGATTCGGGAGGGATCATTTGGAGACAGGAAACTATCTGGAACGGATATTCCCGCTGCTGGGGATACGGTTCATCTCCGTAAATGACCAGTTTGACAGTGAAGACTGCATGGGAATGACAGGGGGAATGAGTGTCGCCCTGAAAAACATCATCAATGCCATGTACAGCCGTGACCTGTCAAAAAAAGTAAAGAGCGCATTGGGGACAAGGGCCGCCCGCGGTGAATATGTGGGCGCGCTCGTGCCCTACGGTTATATCAAGGACCCGGAGAACGTGCACCAGCTCATTCCCGATGAGGAGGCGGCGAAAGTGGTGCGGATGATCTTTACCATGGCGGCAGAGGGAAAAAAGAAACCGGAGATTGCAAGATACCTCAATGGCCAGGGCATCCCTACCTGCATGGAGCACTTCCAGTCAATCGGGCTGAAGAGGAAAAGCCACCGGGAGAAGGAGAAAAAGCTGTGGACCATTACTACCATTGGTGATATGCTGAAAAACGAGGTTTATCTCGGAAAGACCGTCTGGAATAAGACAAGGCAGTCTGCAGTCGGCTCGAAGCGGCAGATTAAAAATGACAGGTCTGAATGGATTATCATGGAGGGGACACATGAACCCCTTGTGCCGCAGGAAGTGTTTGACATGGCGAATGAAAAGGCGTTTACGCATGAGAAGAGAAATGTGCCTACGGGACGGAAACCACGGCCTATCTTAATCTGCCCGTACTGCGGGAGACGGCTTACGCTGACTAGCTGGGGAAACGCCTACCGGTGCGGGCAGGCGGCCATTTCAGGCATTGCAGGATGCAGGACAATCCATGTGGACAAGGAGCGGTTGGAAAATGCGGTATTGTCCTGTACCCGCGCTATGGCAGGTCTGGTGTCAGCAGAGGCAGACAGAAAGAAAAAGGAATTTTCGCAGACGGCAGCCATCGAAGAAAAGATAGGGATGATGGAGAGGGAGAAAAAGAAACTGTCCTCAAGAAAGCTCAGGCTTTATGAAGAGTACCGTTCTAACAGGATCACGAAAGAACAGTACCGTGGGGAATATGAAACCACAGCCGGCCGGATTTTAGAAATAGAAAAAAGGATACCAGGGCTGAAGGATGAGGCTATGCGGATCAAAGAACAGATGATTCATATGAAAAATAGGGAAGCGGATATGGAAGTTCTGACAGTGCTTGGAACCTTTGATAAGGACAAACTGGCGGCTGTGATTGACAGGGTACTGGTTTACAGTGAAGAACGGATAGAGATTGTTTGGAAGATGGACGACGGGTTCTTTACAGAAATGGCGGGCGAGAAAGAAGTGCTTACGATACAGTAAAACATAACAGAAAGTAATATGGGGAAGACATCATGGTGTGGTTATCGGTGGTGTCTTTTCCGTTGAAAAATAAAGTGTTATTTTTTTAGATTTTGATTGACAAAAGCAGAATTCTGCGGGCTGACCCTCCGGGATATCGACCTGGAAAACAAGGTCATAAACATCGACCATCAGCTCCAGCGGACTTCCGATATGCGGCTTGTGATCGAATCCACTAAAACGAATGCAGGGACAAGGAAACTGCCCATGACGGAAGATGTGGCGCAGTGCTTCCGGGCGATCATTGAGGACAGGGAAGAACCGAAATGCGAGAGGGTGGTGGACGGTTATGCTGTATTCCTTTTCACGGATAAGAACGGCTACCCGGAAGTAGCCATGCATTGGGAACACAGATTCAACCACATGGTTAAACGGTACAATGATATTTACCGGGTGCAGATGCCGAACATCACGCCCCATGTCTGCCGCCATACCTACTGCAGCAACATGGCGAAGTCGGGCATGAACCCCAAGACGCTTCAATACCTGATGGGTCATAGCGATATCGGAGTCACGCTGAATACCTACACGCACCTTGGCTTGGAGGATGCCACGGATGAGCTGCGACGGATGGAGGATTTGGAGAACGCAAGAAAGGAACTGGAAAAGAACAAGGAGGAGAAGCCCGTATCACAGAAAATGTTCCGGGCAATCTGATATATGGAGAGTTTGTGCGCCCTGCTTCGGTGGGGCGTTTTTGTGTAGAGAAAACAATTATAGTATGATATACTAAAATTACATTCAAAATATTTTTTAGAGTTATGAGTGCATGGGGGAAAAGAAATGGAGACTAAGGATAAAATAAGTCTTGGAATTGATGCAGGAAATCTTGCTATAACTGGAACAGAGTTAGCTATTGGCAAAACTAATGATCTGTTTTCATATTTAAGAGAGCCTACGACTAGAGCAGAGCAAGCGTTATATAATGCATTGGTGGAAAACAAAGGATTAAAGGAAACTGATATAGATACAGCTGCTACTCAATTATTAGTCCGAAAGTGGATAAAAAAAATTAAAAATAATAAGAATATAATGGATAAGGCAAACCGACAATTTGAAGAATTGTTGAAAAAATCTAATGAACATGAAGTAAAAGTTTACAGGGCAGACGATGATTGGATTGATTATTTTATGGATTTAACTTCGGTTGTATCTAATGAACACCACTTTACAACTTTTTAAA
>DLAA01000129.1 GCA_002493835.1 Lachnospiraceae bacterium UBA7060
GCCAAGCTGAGCCACACCCCGCAAGGGATCAGGCGTCAATTCTCACAACGCATGCTCTATTATATAGTATGTTTTTTTTTCTGTCAACGCTTTCTTGAAAAAAATCAAAAATTTTAGTTTTTTAGCAATAGTTCAAAGTATAATGAACCTTCCCTTCTCTGTCAAGCTCCATAATAATATAACTCGGTCTCCTGTTCTCCTGTCTAGGATAACTGATACTTCCAGGATTGATCAGCGTAATATCACTTCCCATATCAATGAGAGGCTTATGAGAATGCCCGCACATAACAATATCCACTTCCCGGCTTCTGGCCTCCTGCTTGATTGTCTCGGTGTTCATGGCTATGTAATAATGATGACCGTGAGTCACCCAGACTTTATAGGACCCAATCATTATCTCCTGCTCTTTTGGCAGATTGGAAAAAAAGTCGTTATTTCCCTGCACCATCACCACCGGGCAGCGCGCCGCCTCACTGATAATATGCTCACTTCCTTCCACATCACCGCAATGTATCAACATATCTATGGGACTTGTCCGTTTTATCACCGCAAGGAGATTATCATTGCGGCGATGGCTGTCACTCACAATTAATACTTTCATGGTATTTACCTAAATTTCCTTTTCTTCAGTTCTTGCTTCATCAGCTCAAGCGCCCTGCTCCTATGGCTGATCTGATTCTTCTCCTCATCTGTCAGCTCTGCAGCAGTGCGTCCAAGCTCTGGCAGATAAAAAATGGGGTCATAACCAAACCCATTATTCCCCCTCAGCTCATAACCAATCCTGCCCTCTATCATCCCCTGTGTTGTAACCACTTCACCATCCGGAAACACTGCCGCAATAGCACAGACAAATCTGGCATTCCGTTCTGCTTCCGGCACATCTGCCATCCGTCTGAGCAGATCCGCGCTCTTTACGTCAAAGGGTGTCTCCTCTCCAAGATATCTGGCCGAGTAGACGCCGGGCTCCCCCTGCAGATAAGCAATCTCCAGGCCCGAATCATCTGCCATCACCACGCAGTCGCGCAATCCATCATCCATAGGGAGCGCGGCCGCGGCCGCTTGTGCTTTGATCACAGCATTCTCCACAAAGGTGGAACCATTTTCCTCAATCGTAGGTTCGATACCCGCCTCCTTCATGGACAGCACCTCCGCCTCCATATCACCAATAATCTCTCGTATCTCCCGCATTTTACCCTGATTGCCTGTCGCAAATATAATTTTCACGCTTCACACTACTCCTCATCCAATTCATATGCTTTGATAACCGCGTTGTATATTCCCTTCGCAATCCGCTTGATATAATCTTCCCGCTGCAGCAAAATAGCTTCCTGGCTGTTTGTGAGATACCCAACCCGGATAGCTGCTGCAGGAACTGTGGCACTGTTTACCACCTCGTCAGACGCTGCCGCCTCGATTAAACCGTTCGCCTTACCACTGATTGAAGTGACTACTTCCCGCTCCAAAAGATCTGCCAGCTCCACATTGCCAAACCCTGGAATGAAAAACCGGCTGTTATAAACTGCCTCCGTGCCGTAGATCTTACTATTTTCATCGCCGCTCACCTCAATGCGGATCAGCATATCTGCCTTTACCGCTTCTGCAAGTCCCACTCTGACCGCCGCTTCCGGGTTCCCATCGTCCATTCTGGTATAGTACACCTTGATGTCACTTTCGTCAAACAATTCCTTTAATGCCTTTGCCACATTGACCGTAATGTCCTTCGACATAACGCCTTCCACCGTGACACCGTTCTCACCGCCCCCGTAGGCCGGATCCACCACGATAACCTTCTCGTACATCTCCTTCGGGGGAACGAATTCTACATACAACGTGTGATCTTCAAAAATGCTGCGATATTCATAAACGCCCATCAGAGCAAACCGCAGGCATATTCTCTCCTTCTCCGCCTCGAAATACCCATCTGTCACATTCACACAATTACCATAGACACCATTTTCCTGATAAAATTTTTCAAAAGTATGGGGGTGTTCGGAAGTAATACTCACCCACAACTCCTTGTCCATATAATGATTCTCTAAAAGCACATCCTCCGCCTTTATTTCCTCTGGCATCGGTACACAAAAATAACTTGTGTTTTTGGCTGCTCTATCAACTGCGATCTCATTTTCCTTCAAGGGCGCATCCGGCATGGTCTCACTGCTTAGCACTGGGGGAACAGCCTCCTGCTGTACCTTATCAGGCATCCCTGTCGTCCTGGTCGCAATATAAAAAAACATCACACTCATAGCAACCGTCACAAACAATATACAATATATCAAAGTGCTTTTCATTAAGTTGTTCTGCTGCATTGCTTATCTTTTTCTCCCAGCGGGCTTCGGCCCCATATACTGATAAAAATAGGTCTTTATCATACCGTTATACAGCTTTCTATTCTTATCAGCCTTTTTCCCAATAGCACTCTCTGCTTGTTCATAGGCAGTGATCACATACATCGACCAAGAATCCAGCGCCTGATAGCGCTCTCCCAGTGTCCGATAGAGAGCCTTCAAATTCTCCTTCTCCTCCAGTCTTTCCCCATAAGGCGGATTGGTCAAAATAAAACCATATTTTTTGGCATGCGAAAGCTGCGAAACATCCCGCCGCTGAAAATGAACCAGATGTTCTACCCCGGCAAGCCTTGCATTCGCCCTGGCTATGGATACCATCTCATCATCTATGTCATAACCCTGAATCTGGGTTTCCGTATCCGGTATTTCCATGGCCTGCGCTTCTTCTCTTACATTTTCCCAAAGAATACCCGGGAAGACATGCCCCCAGTTTTCTGCGGTAAAACCCCTATTTTTGCCGGGCGCAATATGAGCCGCCATCATGGCCGCCTCAATGGGAATTGTCCCGCTGCCGCAAAACGGGTCCAGCAGAATGCGGTCCCCTTTCCAAGGTGTCAGCATCAGCAGTGCCGCTGCTAGATTTTCTGCAATAGGCGCCTTCGCCGTCAATTTCCTGTAGCCTCTTTTATGTAAGGATTCCCCGGTCGTGTCTAAGCCCACCGTCACCTCGTCCTTTTTGATGAAAACCCGGACCGGATAATCTGCCCCGTTCTCCGTAAACCAGTCTACATGGTATACGCTCTTCATGCGTTCCACCATAGCCTTTTTCATCACCGACTGAATATCGGAAGGGCTGAACAGGGCACTCTTTACACTGGCTGCCTTGGCCACCCAGAATCTGCCATCCTTTGGAATAAATGCCTCCCACGGAAGCGCTTTCGTTCCCTGAAACAATTCCTCAAAGGATTCTGCATGAAAACTTCCCATCTTTATAAGAACCCTCTGCGCACTGCGCAAAAAAACATTGGCGCGGCAAAGCGCCTGCCTGTCTCCCGCAAAAGTAACTCTGCCGTCGTCCACGCCGGTAATCTCCAGGCCCAAATTCGTGATCTCTCTTTTTAAAACTGCCTCCAGTCCAAAATGACAAGGCACAATATATTCTAATTTTTCCATAGCTACATTTTATGCCGTACAGAAAAACCTGTCAACTTTGTTTTCCCTAAAATTAAGTACTCCTTTTCTCTAAAAGGGGGACGCATATGCGTCCCCCTCTCAGATCGTTGTTTTTAGTAGTTATCCTTGCTTGCGTTGTTAGAGTTGCTGCCGGAGCTGTTCTTAGAGCTGTTGTTCGTGCTGTTCTTCGAATTGTTCTGACTGTTTTTGTCCTGCTGCTTCTCATTCTGC
>DLAA01000094.1:0-18611 GCA_002493835.1 Lachnospiraceae bacterium UBA7060
TTAAGCAAAGAACATGAAATGGCGAGAGCTCTGTTCAAAGAGTTCGCTGAAAAAGAAGTAAAACCTTTTGCTCAGGAAGTGGATGAGACAGAGGTTTTCCCGAGAGCGACCGTTGAGAAGATGGCAAAATTAGGCTTCCTCGGTATTCCGGTTCCCAAGGAGTACGGCGGACAGGGCTGTGATCCTCTTACCTATGCAATGTGTGTGGAGGAGCTCTCCAAGGTATGCGGTACTACAGGCGTTATTGTATCTGCACATACTTCCCTGTGCTGTGATCCTATCTTGACTTACGGCACGGAGGAGCAGAAGCAGAAATATTTAGTACCACTTGCAAAAGGCGAGAAGCTGGGTGCATTCGGTCTGACAGAGCCTGGTGCAGGTACAGACGCACAGGGGCAGCAGACCAAGGCAGTGCTTGATGGCGATGAGTGGGTTCTTAACGGTTCCAAGTGTTTCATCACAAACGGTAAGGAAGCTGACGTTTATGTCATTTTTGCAATCACGGGCACAGTTGAGAAGCGCGGCCGTCTGCAGAAAGAGATCTCCGCATTCATCGTGGAGAAGGGAACTCCCGGATTTACCTTCGGTACCAAGGAGAAGAAGATGGGTATCCGCGGCTCGTCTACTTATGAGCTGATCTTCACAGACTGCAGAATTCCGAAGGACAATATGCTGGGCCAGCAGGGCAAGGGCTTTAATATTGCAATGCACACGCTGGACGGCGGCCGTATCGGAATCGCTTCCCAGGCTCTTGGCTTGGCGGAGGGGGCACTGGAGAACACAATCTCTTATGTGAAGGAGAGAAAGCAGTTCGGCAGAGCCATCGGCGCATTCCAGAATACACAGTTCCAGCTGGCTGACATGGCTACCAAGGTGGAGGCTGCACAGCTTCTTGTCTACAAGGCTGCTATGGCGAAAGCTACTCAGAAAGTATACTCTGTTGAGGCTGCAAAGGCGAAACTGTATGCGGCAGAGGTAGCGATGGAAGTGACCACAAAGGCTGTACAGCTGCACGGCGGTTACGGCTACATCAGAGAGTACGATGTAGAGCGCATGATGCGTGATGCGAAGATCACGGAGATTTACGAGGGCACCAGTGAAGTGCAGAGAATGGTTATCTCCGGGGCACTTTTAAAATAAAAAATATAGAAGGAGAAAAATACAATGAAAATTGTGGTTTGTGTGAAACAGGTTCCTGATACCGCAGGCGGCGTTAAGTTCAATCCGGACGGAACTCTTGACAGAGGCGCTATGCTGACAATCATGAACCCTGATGATAAAGCAGGTCTGGAAGCGGCTCTTAGATTAAAGGATCAGTACGATGCAGAAGTAACGGTTGTGACAATGGGTCTGCCAAAGGCTGAGGAAGTTCTGCGTGAGGCTATGGCTATGGGTGCAGACAAGGGCGTACTTGTGACAGACAGAGTTTTGGGCGGTGCTGACACATGGGCAACCTCCACCACACTCGCGGGTGCAATCAGAAATCTGGAGTATGATCTGATCATCACCGGCCGTCAGGCAATTGACGGCGACACCGCACAGGTGGGGCCTCAGATTTCTGAGCATCTTGACATTCCTGTTATCTCCTACGCGCAGGATATCAAGATCGAGGGTGACAGTGTAGTTGTGGAGCGTCAGTATGAGGATAGATATCATGTGGTTAAGGCTAAGATGCCCTGCCTGATTACAGCACTTTCCGAGTTGAATGAGCCCCGTTATATGACTCCCGGCGGCATTTTTGATGCATACAAGAAGGAAATTACTGTGTGGGGCAGAGCGGATCTTAAGGATGTTGATGATGCGAATCTGGGCCTTAAGGGATCTCCGACCAAGATTGCGAAGGCTTCCGATAAGGTGAGAAAGGGAGCAGGAGAGAAAGTCTCCCTCGATCCTGATGAGTCTGTAAGCTACATTGTTGACAAGTTGAAAACCAAGCATGTCATTTAACAGCTGCGAAAGAAAAGCAAAGCATCGTCGCAGATATTTGGTTTTCCCGCAGTGTTAACGAACAAACATCCAATGTAAGAGGATATAGAGCGCGCAAGCGCCGGTTTGTGAGTCTAACAAAGAATACGCGTAAAACGAGTGCGCAGAAAGAGGTATAAAATGAATTTAGAAGAATACAAGGGTGTATATGTCTTTGCGCAGCAGGTAGACAACGAGATCAGCAGCATTGCTTTCGAGCTGCTCGGCAAAGCAAAAGACCTTGCGAAGGATTTAAACACGGATGTTACGGCTGTATTGATCGGTTCAGATGTAAAGGGACTTGCTGATCAACTTGCCGAGTACGGCGCAGATAAGGTGATCGTGGTAGACGACCCTGAGTTGAAAGATTACAGAACGGAGCCCTATGCACATGCACTGGCATCCGTGATCAATAAGTATAAGCCCGAAATTATGCTGGTGGGCGCTACGGCCATCGGCAGAGATCTGGGTCCGAGAGTATCTGCGAGAGTGGCTACCGGACTGACAGCTGACTGTACTGTTCTTGAGATCGGTGATTTCCCTCTGCAGGCAGTTCCCGGTCAGGAGCAGCTTCACAACCAGCTGTTGATGACCCGTCCGGCATTTGGCGGCAATACGATTGCTACCATCGCATGTCCTTACAATCGTCCTCAGATGGCTACGGTTCGTGCGGGCGTTATGCAGAAGATCACTCCTATCAAAGGTGCAAAGGCTAATGTGGAAGAGTTCAATCCTGGCTTTACACCGGACAACAAGTATGTAGAGATTCTGGATATTGTGAAGTCTGTGGCTGAGACAGTTGATATTATGGATGCTAAGATTCTGGTATCCGGCGGCCGTGGTGTTGGCAGCCCGGAGAATTTCAAAATCCTTGAGGATCTGGCAGAGGTACTTGGCGGTACTGTCAGCTGTTCCCGTGCAGTGGTGGATTCCGGTTGGAAGCCGAAGGATCTGCAGGTAGGCCAGACTGGTAAGACTGTTCGCCCCAACGTTTACTTTGCAATCGGTATCTCCGGTGCGATCCAGCACGTGGCAGGTATGGAAGAATCTGATATCATTGTTGCTATCAACAAGGATGCGGATGCGCCAATCTTTGATGTGGCGGACTATGGTGTTGTGGGTGATCTGAATAAGATTGTTCCGAAGCTGACAGAGGCTTTGAAAGCGGAGATTGCAGCTGCGAAAGCATAGGATTCCCCGCTGAGCAAAGAACAATCATACACTTTGTTCATACAGTAGTAGATAAATTCAAAAGTGCTCGAAAATGTCTGTGAAAATAGATGTTTCTGGGCACTTTTTTTGTGTTTTTTGTGTGAATATGGTAGTATGATAAAAGAAGAAAAGAATCGAGGATCAATTATGAACAATTTACAGATACAGCCGCTAAATCATCCGGGAAACAGTTTTGGACCGCCGACACAGCTTTATCTGCCGCCCCAGGACCGCAAAAGGAAACGGTTTATAATTATTTTGTGCGTGTGTGTGGTGATTCTGGCGGCAATTTTGTGCGGGTGCTTTTATTATATGCAGTCGCCCGGTTATAGACTAAGAAGAGGGTTGGGCAATCTTGTACAGGAGACAAAAGAGTTGGAGAATCCGCTCTTTGAGAAGATTGGAGCGGACGAGATCGGAAAGATGCTTGCAACGCAGGGCCTTCAAGCGAATACGAAATTCAATGTCACTTTTGATACTTTTTTGGGAGAATTGACTCTGGGAGTAGATACAGATTACGCGAAGGATAGTGTGGCAAAGGAAATATCATCCTTTACTACCTTAAGTATGAGGAATTATGAGTTTGGACATGTGGAACTGTATGCGGATGACGAGAATCTCTGTTTTTCGATCCCGGAACTTTTTCTGGAGAATATGTATATCGAAAATCAGAATGTGACCGGGCAGTATAACCGTTCTGTATGGGCAGATTTGTTTGGATATGCAAAGAACGATGAAGTTTCCATAGATTTGTTCCCGGATTTGTGGTTTATGGCAGAGGGAGAGGGAGCCGGCAGTGCTTTCCTGGAACGATATGCCGAGG
The DNA here is from genome assembly GCA_002493835.1 of Lachnospiraceae bacterium UBA7060. Classification (GTDB taxonomy): domain Bacteria; phylum Bacillota; class Clostridia; order Lachnospirales; family Lachnospiraceae; genus UBA3282. The sequence continues at coordinate 4,001 of DLAA01000094.1, forward strand.
AAATTGATAACTGCAGACGCCATATGACAGTAGAGAAGGCTGGACAGGGACTCTATCGGATCAGTTTTGACGAACTATATTTCAATGAGCTTGTCAGACAAATTTTATATGATTATATGGACTTCACAACAATAGGGCGGGAGGAGGCGATGGGCATCCTCAGTTATTTTAATGTGATTTCAGTTGCAGATGAAGTCAGTTTTCTGTTTGAGATTAACAGCAGAAACCGGATCGAGAGCATTCGGATGGAGGAGCCGCTTCCTCTGTGCCAGGGGAAAATGAGTCTTTACGGGGAGGTTTATTTCTTAGGCAAAGAGCGCAGCATAGAAAAAATGCAGGGAAAGATCCAGGTGAAAAAGGACTTGGAGACGCAGACCAAGGAGAGTGAGATTGTATGGCAGGTGGTGCAGAGTTTAGAGCTTGAAAATTACCGGATGGAGACGGATGTCAAATGCAGTTTCACGCAGGACGGAGAGAAGAGGAACATGAGAGTGGGCGGCGAGCTGGAATGCGACGGAAGAAATAACAGCTTTGAGTCGGGGCTGACGGTGAAGGCAGCAGATGAGGAGATCAATCTGACGATGGAAGGCGGCTTGTCACATATAACGCGGGGAAGCAGTTTTGATCTGGAGCTTGATGAACTTTTGGTGAGTGAGAACGGAGAAGACCTGGTCAAGATGAAAGGAGATATCCGATTGTCTCCGCTGACAAGGCAGGTGGAGCACAACGTGAAACCGCGGACGGCATTTTTCGAGATGACAGACCGGGAGTGGAATGCTATAGGGGAAAAACTCTACAGAGAATATGGTTATCTGTTGGAATATCTTTACGGGTCGATGTGGTAGGCTGATGGGACCATGTCAGTACTTGGATGCTTATTACCTATATTTGAGGGTATGGTAATGATGTCAGTATTTTGAACGCTGCAAAAGCGGCAGGGAGGAAATGATGGAAGAAAATGACAGGGAAATGATAGAAGAGATTATGCGGCATTTGGATGCGGAGTCTCAGCAGGGGGTGTACCGCATGAGCGTTACCTTTGACGATGAGTGCGATGAGACTAAGAATGTGTCGCACAAATGCTGTAATATGTATGGCAGACCTGCTTCAGAGACGGTGGGGCTGTTAGATATGTATACGGATATGAATGCCGGAAAGCCAGACCGGGGATAGATAGTGTATGACAGGAAAAGCAAAACGATAAATAAAAGAGACTGAACTCTTGCAGTTTTGGGAAAAAAGTGTATAATTATTTTTGTGTGAGTAGTTGCATGCTTATACAAGGAGGATTCAGCTATGGCATTGTTATTTGGCGGCTTTTTGGTTGTAGTAATCATTCCGGTGGTGATTTCCGTCGTCTCCGCAGTGGTTTCAGGGATTGCGGCTGCAGTGGATGACGAGGAAGATTAAGCAGACCGTCTGCAGCAGAGACAGAAAAGCATATTAGTTGATTTTGAACACAGATTTCGGGATAGGGCAAGATTCCACAGTGTGGGATTTTGCCCTTTTGAGACAGAGGGAGGAGTGAACGTGGAATCCAAGAATTTTATTGAACAGATCATAGAAAAGGATCTGGCAGAAGGTGTCTATGACACTGTGCACACCAGGTTTCCACCGGAGCCGAACGGATATTTGCATATTGGTCATGCCAAGAGCATTCTTTTAAATTCTGGACTGGCGGCCAAGTATGGCGGTAAATTCAACATGCGATTTGACGACACGAATCCTACAAAGGAAAAGAGCGAGTTCGTGGAGTCTATCAAAGCGGACGTAAGGTGGCTGGGAGCGGATTTTGAGGACAGACTGTTTTTCGCCTCCGATTATTTTGATCAGATGTACGAGGGTGCGTTGAAGCTGATCAGGAAGGGAAAGGCTTACGTGTCGGATTTGACGGCAGATGAGATGCGTGAGTATCGCGGAACCCTGACGGAACCGGGACGGGACGACCCGAACAGAGACCGCAGTGTGGAAGAAAATTTACGGCTCTTCGAGGAGATGAAAGAAGGAAAGTATGCTGACGGGGAGAAGACCCTGCGGGCAAAGATCGATATGGCGTCGCCGAACATCAATATGCGCGACCCGATTCTCTACCGCGTAGCTCACTTATCGCACCAAAATACGGGAGATAAATGGTGTATTTATCCAATGTATGACTATGCACATCCGATAGAGGATGCCATCGAGGGGATCACGCATTCCATCTGTACGCTGGAGTTTGAGGATCACAGGCCGCTGTACAACTGGGTTGTGACGGAGCTTGAGTATCCACATCCGCCCAAACAGATTGAGTTTGCCAAAATGTATTTGACGAATGTGGTTACAGGTAAGCGATACATCAAGAAATTGGTGGAGGATGGTATTGTTGACGGCTGGGATGATCCCAGGCTTGTGTCCATTGCAGCGCTTAGGAGACGTGGCTTTACCCCTGAATCAATCAGACTTTTTGTGGAGCTGTGCGGTGTGTCTAAGGCCAATTCTTCGGCAGAATATTCTATGTTGGAGTACTGCATCAGAGAAGATTTAAAAATGAAGCGGCCCCGGATTATGGCTGTGACTGATCCGGTCAAACTAGTGATAGACAATTATCCGGAGGGGGAGACAGAATGGCTTCCCATAGTGAATAATCCGGAGAATGAATCTTTAGGATCCCGTGAGGTACCTTTTGGCAGGGAGCTTTACATTGAGCGTGAAGATTTCATGGAGGAGCCTCCAAAGAAATATTTTCGTCTTTTTCCGGGCAATGAAGTCCGCCTTATGGGAGCATATTTTGTGAAGTGTGTGGGCTTTGAGAAAGATGAGACGGGAAAAGTGACGGTAGTGCACTGTACGTATGACCCAGCTTCCAAAGGGGGGAACAGTCCTGACGGCCGTAAAGTGAAGGGGACGATTCACTGGGTGGCGGCGGCTCAGTCAGTGAAGGCAGAAGTCAGGCTTTATGAGAATATTATTGATGAAGACAAGGGCGTTTACAATGAGGATGGCAGTCTGAACCTGAATCCTAATTCGTTGACGGTACTCAGGGAGTGCAGGGTGGAACCCTCTGTAAAAGATGCGAAGGCTTATGAGAGTTTTCAGTTTGTCAGACAGGGGTTTTTCTGTGTAGATTGTAAAGATTCCAAACCAGGCAGCCTTGTTTTTAACAGAATTGTGTCCCTTAAAAGCTCCTATGTATTGCCGAAAAAGGAGAATTAGGGTAAAATGTAATAGTCGCAAAGGAACAATAAGCAAAGCGCGAAGCGGAGGTTAGTTTTTTGCGAGTGTAGATGTGTAAATAGATTGTACAAAATGTATTTTGGGGAGGATAAAGATATGGCAGGACTGTTGTCGGGGTTAGAGCAGTTTGGATTGAATAATCTGGAGAATATGGATCTCTATGAGGCACCAAAGAAGGCGGATGAGGGAGGCGAAGGGGGCCAGCCCGCAGTGCATACAGTGCAGGAACAGGATTTCCTCTTTGACAAGTCCTTTACCTGTCCGCTATGCGATAGGGAATTTAAGGCTAGGACTGTAAAGATTGGTAAAGCGAAGCTGGCGGGCAGTGACCTGGATCTTCGTCCCAGATATGAGCAGATCGATATGTTAAAGTACGATGTGATTATGTGTCCGTCTTGCGGATATGCATCGCTCAGCAGATTTTTTAAATATCTCACGTCTCCTCAAGCGAAGAATATTCAGCAGAAGATTTCGTCTACTTTTAAACCGCAGAAGGAAACATCGGAGACTTATACTTATGATGAGGCGCTGGAGCGCTATAAGCTGGCCTTGGCAAATGCAATTGTCAAGCAGGCGAAGACCAGTGAGAAAGCTTATATCTGCCTGAAGACGGCATGGCTTCTGAGAGGCAAGGCGGAGCATCTGGATCCGGAGCAGCCAGATTATGAGGAGCAGAAGAAGAAATGTCAGGAAGAGGAAGATGAGTTTTTAAGAAACGCACTGGAGGGATTCCTGGCAGCCAGACAGGCGGAGAGCTTTCCGATGTGTGGTATGGATGAACCTACCGTAGATTTCCTGATTTCAGTGACGGCGATGCGCTTTGAACAGTATGATGTGGCAAGTCGCCTGATTTCCAATCTGGTGGCATCAAAGTCGGTCAATCCGCGTATGAGGGATAAGGCCAGGGATGTGAAGGATATGATCGTGAAAAAGATTAAAGAAAAAAATGCCGCAAGTAGAAAATAGCGGCGGTTAGGGCATACATGAGAGAGCTGCCAATCCATATTCGGCTGGATGCCGGGTGTGGTAAAACACTATATGAACAGATTTATGAATATATCCGAGAGGAGATTAGAAAGGGGAGTCTTTTGCAGGGCGAGAGGCTTCCCTCGGCTAGATTTCTCTCGGATTATCTTCAAGTATCCAGAACTACGGTGGATATGGCCTACGGGCAGCTGGTAGCAGAGGGTTATCTGACAGCGAAACCGAAGAGAGGGTATTTTGTCGGTGATGCGAAGGATCTGTTTAATACCGGCATAGAGTCTTTAGAGGAGAAGTGCGAGTCTACTGAAGTGAAGGTGCGTCCGGCATGGCGTTATGACTTTTCCCCTACGGCCATCGATATGAGCCGTTTTCCATATGCTACATGGAAAAAAATTACAAAAAATATTTTGGTGGATGCCAGAAGTGATATGTTTGCATTGGGGGAGCCGCAGGGTGATATAGAGCTTCGAAGGACGATCTGCCGTTATTTGCACGGATCGCGTGGTGTGAACTGTGATCCGGAGCAAATTATTGTCGGGGCAGGAAATGATTTCCTGCTTCTTTTGCTGGAAAAGATTTTGGGACGTCATGTTCATGTGGCGATGGAGAATCCCACTTACATCAGGGCCTATCGCATATTTCGCTCTTTTGCCTACCCGATTTCGCTGATTCCCATGGATGAGCGGGGAATCTGTGTAGAAAAACTCACGAAGAGTGGAGCGCAGCTTGCCTATGTGATGCCTTCCCATCAGTACCCAACAGGCATTTCTATGCCGATTGGAAGGCGCATGGAACTTCTGCAGTGGGCAGCAGAGGTACAGGACAGATATCTGATTGAGGATGATTATGACAGTGAGTTTCGATATAAGGGGAAACCGCTGCCTTCGCTGCAGGCATCTGACAGACAGGGGCGTGTGATTTATATTGGCACCTTCTCCAAGGCGATTGCGCCTGCTATCCGTGTCAGTTATATGGTTCTTCCTTATTCGCTGTTGGAGAGATACCGCAGGGAATGCAGCTTTTTCTCCTCCACCGTATCTAGGATAGATCAGACCATTTTAAATGAGTTTATCAGGGATGGGTATTTTGAGCGGTATCTCAATAAGATGAGAAAACTTTACCGTACGAAGCACGATCTTTTATTGGATGAATTGAAGGGGTTTGAAAGATATTTTTCTATCAGTGGTGAAAATGCGGGACTGCATATCCTGCTTGCGGATAAGAATGGCAGAAGTGAGGAAGAATTGGAGCGGAGGGCTTTAGAGGCGGATGTGAAGGTTTATGGGATGGAGGCTTTTCGTATGGAGGAGATTCAGACAAAAATGGCGGGGCAAAAAGTTCCCGGCATGACGGCGACCATGATTCTGGGTTATGGAGGTTTGTCTCCGGAGCAGATCAGGGAGGGAGTACAAATATTAAGAAAAGTCTGGTGCTAAATGCGACAGTGTGAAACATGTAAGGAGAATGCGGAGCATTCTCTGAATCGAGTGGGCGGGCGCTCGACTGTTTATTCTATAGGAAAATGCGACAGTGTGAAACATGTAAGGAGAATGCGGAGCATTCTCTGAATCGAGCGCGCGGGCGCTCGATTTTTGGAAAGGAAATGTAGGAAATGAACGGAGAATTGTTTAAAGCGACTGCAGAAAAAAGTGATAAATTAAAAAATATAGGTACGATTTCAATTATTATTTTTATGTTAGCTGCACTGATAGTTAAGTGTATTTTTACAGTGTGGGGTGGAAATTATTTGTATGCTGACGGGGCGAATTTCTGTTATGGTATCTTGAGAGATAACGGAGGAATGCAGGCGTTTGATGGGCGGCAAGGTAGTTTCTTTTTGATGAAACTCTTTATTACGTTAGCATTAAAACTTGGAATTACAGATATTAAGATTTTGTGTGGAATGTTTGGTCTGGGATCCGTTATATGGTTAGCACTTTTTTCATTGCTGGCAATGATATTATGTAAACTAAAGGGAAAAGATCAGTTTATTATTGGCATTGCGATTTTATATGCAATGGTTAATATTTTCACAGGATTTTTTACACAAATTGAATCCATTACTTCAATTGGAATTTTCACATATTTGCTTGTTTATTATATGTTGTCGGAAAGAAGAGATTGGTTTTTTCGCATAATAGCTGTTTTGTTATTGCCGTTGATGCATAATGCCAATGAGTATTTCGTTGGTTTTGCTGTTATTTTGGCGGTTGTGCTGCTGACAAGGATAGTACGGGAACGAGATGTGATTTATATATCGGAATATGTATGTCATTTAGGCGTTTCTATTTATACTGTATATACATCTTATTTGGCAGCAACGCAGGGGGCATCGACAAGTTCGTTGGCAAAATCAATTGAAGGTCTACCCGCGAGAAGATATTATTGGCTTTTAATAGGATTGATGCTCCTTACATTTGTTTTTGCTGTTTTTTTCTGTGTACTGCTGAAGGGAAAAGGGAAGCTTTTGGTGTGGTTACCGGCATGTCTGACTTGCATATGGCTGGGAATGACAGCAGTAGGACAGACAACACTTGTTGCAACACAAAGCTTTAGTATGCGTTTTATGAATTTTGTGCTGCCGTGCGGATTTGGCGTAATATTTTATATATTATGGATACTTCGTTGGGATATCCAGTCTTCCGCGCTGAGTTTGATGGCAGCGGTATTTTTAGTGATAAATTCGGTCTATGTAGTACAGAGCGCCGGGGAATATCGTGATTATTTAGAACAGTTAAATAGTGTCTGCGAGGAACGGAGAGGGTTTTTTGAATTACGTTCAACAGACATAGATGCCACTTATACTTGGGGGTGGCCGCTGCCTATGGAAAGTGTGCTTGCACAATGCCTTGCAGGGAGAAGTACGATTTGGGCAATTACAATCAAAGATTTTAATGCTTCCTATTGGGAGGCTTTTGACAGCGATGATATTAACGCATACGCGGATTTTCAGCGATATGGGGTGATTATTGATAAAGAAAGTTTTCTGTAAAGGAAATGACAGTATACTCTATTTTGCGATAAAATGCTAAGCTGGGGATAGCTTAAATGAAACAAAGAGAGACTAAGGGATGCCTAAATGATTAATAAAATAAAAAAGTCTAAGGGTAAAAGATGGCTAGTGACAGCCATTTTTTACCCTTAGACTTTCTAAACCGTCAGCGATAGGAAAGCTTTTTCATCATATCCAGATAGGCGCATGTCTCCTCGTAGAGCATGTCCGGGTGGAAGGAGCCGTCCTGAAAACGTGCATCCATCAGACCATCCAATGTGTAAGTCAGCATTTGGTCCAGCTTTTCATAGTCTACTTCATCCCGGAAGCGGGAGCGGTCACTCTGATTTTTTAAAACTGCCTGTATATCACTCAATACATTTTTCTGGCGTTCGGTGGCCATCAGAGCTTCACTTACATTCTCAAAACGGCAGCGGTCCAGGAACTGCTGCATATACGGATAATTCTTAAGCACCTGCATCTTAGCATATTCCATAAGTCTGCGTATTTCAAAATAATCTCGTTCTGTGGAGGAAACGGCGCCTGTCAGCTCTAGCTTCATAAAACGGACGCTGTAGTCATAGAGGAAGCTGTAAAGCCCAAGTTTGCTCCCAAAATAATGAAACAGGAGTCCCTTGCTGATGCCAGCTTCACTTACAATATCGTCCGTACTTGCATGTTTATAGCCGCCCATGGAAAATATTTTTAGGGCGGCATTGATCATCCGGTCTTGTTTTTCTTTTTTCAGATCAAAAAATTTTTCGTTCATATCTTCCTCAATTCTACATAAGTTGACCTCTTTGGTCGACTTTAACTATAGCACAATGGTGAAGGGGATTCAATGACCTGTGAAAAACTAGTTTCAAGAATTTTTTAATCTACTAGATGTTGTGTTTAAATTATAAATTTTACAAAGTTTTCTCTTTTTTTATACATATTCTCTTTTCATTTTCGCAAAATAGTATTAATATAATGATAGTAGGAATTGGTACGGTGAAAGGAGAACACTGATGGCGAAGAAATTTGGGAGAATATTGATGGTGGCAGCGGCTCTTGGCGCCGTAGCGGGAGGCGTGTACTATTACTTGAAAGACAAGGACGCGTTGATGGATGACGATTTTGATGACGATGATTTTGACAATTTTGATGAAGATTCGGATGAGAAAGATGTGGACCGTAATTACGTAGATCTTGACCTTGGAAAGAAGGAGGAGGACGCTGCCGAGACCGCGAAGAAGGCTGCGGAGGAAGTGAAAGAAGAGTTTAAAGAAGGCATACAGGCAGCCAAAACTGAGATGGCTGATAAGGCAGCAGGCAGCGTGAAAAAGGTAGAAGAGTTTTACGATGATGAAGATAGTGATGGGTCGATGGATGCGATCTAATATACCCGTAAAAGCATTAAAGATAATAAAGAGGCGGTCTCAAGGAGAGGCCGCCCTATTTATGCGCAGGGGTGCGTAATGTGTATTGCTGCTTCGCAGCACGCACCCCGCGCGGCGAGTAGGGGAAGATGCCAGGGAGAATGCAAAGCATTCTCTGAATCGAGCGTGCGGGTTATTTATTTGCCTTATATGGCGGATCTGCAGGATAGCCGCCTTTCAACTTCTGCATACCACGCTGGATGGCATCTTTGGAATTTTTCCAGTCGGCGTCCTTGTTGCGGTAGTCAAATTTTTCCACCAGCCAGGAGACATCCTCTGCAAGACGGGCCATGTTTTCCTCCATCAGAGGAAAGATCATATCGTAAAAGTCGGATTTTTCCTTATCATTTAACCGACTGTCGGCCGCTTCACAGAGGTCACCGAAGTGGTGGAGACAGAATCCCTTGCTTTCCTTTACCCGTGTGCGAAATTCTGGATCTTTCTTGTACATCACAAAGAAAGTGTCCAGATACCTTTCGTAGGTGTCTGCATAGCGTCTGCAGATGTAGCAGGATGCCTCCTTTTCAGCGGTCCAGATGCCTATGGGGTTTGAATGTCCGGGATGCCTTTTTAGTTTGTCCTTCAGGGAAACTTTGCCGGGTTTGAAGTCTTTGATCTGCTCATGCAGTTCCTTATTTATTTGCTGATAGTGGGTTTTCAAAATCCAGGCGTTGCCCAGGGTATTGCCATAGTCGAACATTTTTTGAAAATGGTTTCTACAAAAGCCGGCGCGGTCTGTCTGTTCCCGCACGTCACTTTCCATGTAGGAGGAACCGGAACCTAAGACGAAGTCGAGAAGATCCTGTTCTACATTTCGTTCGATAAAACAGAAGGGGCATTCGTCCAGTGCGTTCATAGCGTCGTTTAAGGGGATGGTGTAGAGTTGTTCTTTCATATTCGTCTGCCTCCGAAGCTGCTTGTTTTTCTCCTGCGTCTATCATATCATAAATGAAGCATTATAGCATAGAGCATTGCAGAAATAATTGTAACTAACTAAGGAGGATAAGAGCATGCAGACGCAATTACCAGAATTAAATAGAGACAGAGAAGGGATTCTCTCACGGGTAAAATGTTTTGCGCTGGATATGGATGGGACAATCTATCTGGGAGACAAATGGATCGATGGGGCGAAAGAATTTTTGGAGCGCGTGGAAGCTTCTGGAAGAAACTATGTTTTTGTAACTAATAATTCTTCGAAAAATGCTGCGGTTTATGTGGAGAAGCTGGCAAGGATGGGACTTTTCGTGGGGGAAGAGAAGATCGTCACCTCGGGACAGGCCACCATTTATTATTTGAAACGGCATTTTCCAGGCAGGAAGGTGTTTCTTTTAGGAAACGAGCTTTTGCAGGAGGAATTCAGACAGGCAGGGATAGCACTTACAGATCAAAATCCGGAGGTGGTGGTGACTGCTTTCGACACTTCCCTGGACTATCGTAAAATGTGTAAGGTCTGTGACTTTGTGCGTGCGGGGCTGCCTTATCTGGCGACCCATCCGGATTATAACTGCCCTACGGAAGATGGCTTTATCCCGGATGCGGGGGCGATTCATGCTTTTATCCATGCATCTGCGTTCCGCTATCCAGACAGGATAATTGGCAAGCCAAATGAGGATATCATAGAATATCTGACTACAAGAGTCAATACAGAACGAAGCGACATTGCCATGGTGGGAGATCGGTTGTATACGGACATTGCGGCGGGGAGAAATCATGGCTTAAAGAGTGTATTAGTTTTGAGCGGCGAGGCGACTATGGAGGAGCTGAAAACCTCTGAGGTAAAGCCGCATCTGCTCTTTTCATCTGTACGGGAAATAGGCTCCTTTTTGTAATAGACAGTAGAAATAAATGGCAGATTATAGTATAATCATACGTATATGTAAAGGCCGCATATTTACTGCACGGACCATAAGAAAATATGAATGCTGCCATGAATTTGAACATTTTGGAGAAGGAGTAACCACTGTATGAACATACAGGCGCAGGTTTGCGGGCTTATTCTGCTGGTTATTATGTTTTTGTTCTATAAGAGATATGAGTCGCTCAGGCTAGCCACTCAGATCGCCTTTGAGGCGCTTCTGGGAGGCATGATTCTGTGCGTTTTTTGTGATATGTTATCTATCTGGGCGATTGTCCGGCTTCTGTTGGATTACAGGGGGCTGGTGCAGGTGATTTGCAAAATATATTTAATTACGTTGGTACTGGTTGGATTTTTGGGGCTTTTATATGAGTGTGCTGATGTGTACGAGGGACAAAAGGCTTATGTCCGTATTGCGGCGGCTGGCAGTATTCTTGTGGCGGTGGAGAGTGGTGTGATTGTCTCTTTGCCTTTAGGAATCTATAAAATGGGCCGCGTGGTGTACACAGCCGGGCCGAGCGTGCTCGCGACTTATGCCTTTGCGGGGAGTTTTGTAATTGCAAATGTTATTGTGACCATTGTGAAACGCAGGCAGGGAAATCCCAGAAGAACGCATGTGATTCTTATGTGGATGGGCATGTGGGCGATGGCGGCATTAGTGCAATTTTTGAATAATGAGCTTCTGCTTGTGGGTTATGCCGGAGCTTTGGGTGTGCTGGTTATCTTTTTCCGACTGGAGAATCCAGAGTATTTAGTTGACCGCGTGTCGGGACTTTTCAATCAGGATGCGCTTCTGCTCTATGCAAAGCGGCTTTACAGAAGAAAGCAGAATTTTTCTCTTATGTCAATCTGGTGGAATCTTGGTATCAGTCAGGCGGATGAGGGAGCCAAGGAACAGGCTGTGATGGCGGCTTTTGCACAGAGACTCCCCAAGCTTCCCGACACACGTGTTTTCAAGATGGCGGACGATGAAGTGTGGATGATCTTTGAAGATCTGGATCATGTGGGGGATACGGTAGAGCAGGTCAGAAACTATGTGGAGTATGGACGCAGAGAGCTGGGCGGTATGGCGCAGGCAGTTTTTACTTATTTGCCGGACGCATCTATGGTAGGCGACTATCAGGAGATGGTCCACTTGATGCAGTATGCCAGGTGGAAGAGCACGGATCACAGCGTATCGAATTTTAAACAGGTAGATACGGATTTTGTGGAGCAGATGCGTCAGGAGAAGAGCATGGAGCAGATGCTCGATGACGCCATGAAGGAAGGCAGAATTGAGGTGTTCTACCAGCCTATCTATTCCACTCGGGAGAAAAAGTTTACGAGCGCGGAAGCATTGGTACGCATGCGGGATAGAGAGGGCAATCTGGTGCCGCCGGGTATGTTTATTCCTGTGGCGGAGGGAAGCGGTAAGATCCTAAAGCTGGGCGAGATCGTATTTGATCATGTCTGCCGTTTTTTCACCAGCGAAAGTTTGGAGCAGTACGGCATGCATTACATAGAGGTCAATTTGTCGGTGGTGCAGTGCGGCTATTCTGATTTGGCGGATGATTATATCGGTATTATGGAAAAGTATCAGATCAATCCGAAATATATCAATTTGGAGATCACTGAGTCTGCATCCATGGCAGCAAAAAAGACGCTTCTCGAAAATATGCGCAGATTGATGGAGTACGGCGTGTATTTTTCACTGGATGATTTTGGAACAGGACAGTCCAATTTAAATTATATTGTGGATATGCCTGTCAACATTGTGAAGTTTGACCGGGAGATGAGTCAGGCGTTTTTCCGTGATGAGAAGGCCAAGTATGTGATGAATGCTGCGATGCAGATGATTCACGGGATGAAACTTAAGATTGTGTCGGAGGGTATTGAGACAGAGGATCAGTATTTGGCTATGGAGGAGCTGTCCATCGATTATATTCAGGGCTATTATTTCTCGCAGCCACTTTCAGAGGCAAAATTTCTTACATTTTTGCAAAATAACAATGATTTAATTGTAAAAGATGCATAAATGGTCTGTATATTTTCTATCTAAAATGGCAAAAATAGGTGATAAATGAAAATACCCTATTGCAAAATTGACAATAAGGTTATATACTTAACCTAAGAAATCGGAAACGTTACCGGCAACATTACCGAGATCGTTACCGCAACCGTTTCCAGAAAACTATCAACTTATTTCAAATACTGAAAGGGAGAGGAAAACAATGAAAAAGAAAATCGTGAGTACAATGCTTTGTGTAGCGATGATTTCCAGTATGTTAGCAGGCTGCGGCGGTTCTGGCGGCACGGCAGACGGCGGATCATCCGATGGCGCAGCAGCAGAGACGCCTGCGGCAGACAGTGCAGAGGCACCGGCAGCAGACAGCGGAGACAGCGCGGCAGCAGGAGGCGGTTCGGTTTATTGGCTTAACTTTAAACCAGAGTCCGACGAAGTACTGCAGGATATCGCAAAGACCTACACAGAGAAGACAGGTGTAGAAGTGAAAGTAGTTACCGCCGCTTCCGGCACTTATTCAACGACACTGTTGTCTGAGATGGATAAATCGGCACCTCCGACATTGTTTGTTATCGGTAATCAGGCTGGTGTAAAAGACTGGAAAGATTACGCTCTGGATTTGACGGGCACACCGATTGCCAATGAGCTGAACACAGATGCATATAACCTTTATGATGAGACTGGTAAATTGGTTTCTATTGGTTACTGCTATGAGGCTTATGGCATTATTGTGAATCCGGATCTGATTGAAAAAGCAGGTCACACCATGGATGAGATCAAAAACTTTGAGGGCTTAAAGACGGTAGCAGAGGATATCCATTCCCGTGCAGGTGAACTTGGGTTCGACGCTTTCTCATCCTCTGACATGGATGGCTCTTCTTCCTGGCGTTTCACAGGACATATGGCGAATCTGGAGTACTACTATGAGCAGGAGGGGACACCTTGGACTGAGTGCCCGGCAACCATCTCTGGAAAGTATATGGATAACTTTAAAAACCTGTATGACCTTTGCATCAACAACAGCCTGACAGATCCGAAGGAGCTGGCTACGGGCGGACATGATGCGGAGAACGAATTCAAGACAGGATAGGCGGCATTCTTTGTAAACGGTTCCTGGGAATATGAAGCAGTGAAAAATGACGTGCCAAACGCTACAATGATTCCTTACTACTGCGGTGTTGCCGGTGAGGAAAAAGCAGGTTTGAACTGTGGTACAGAAAACTGCTGGGCAATCAACAGCAAGGCTTCCGCGGAAGACCAGCAGGCTACGATGGACTTTATGGTTTGGTGTGTGACGGATCCTGATGCGTCTCGTAAGCTGGTAGATACTTTTGGTGTCATGCCCTACAAGCAGGCGGCAGAGTCTACAAACGGATTCTTGGCAGCGGCTGATCAGTATACAGCTGATGGATGCTATGTAATGAACTGGGCAACCAATTTCCAGCCTAACGTAGATTCCTATCGTGCTACTCTGGTAAGTGCTTTGAACCAGTACAATGCAGATCAGTCCGATGCAAACTGGGAGATCGTACGCACAGCGTTTGTTGATGGCTGGGCAGCAGAATACAATGCGGTGAATAACTAAGAAGAAAAGAAAGAGTGATATAGTAAGCAGGCTGCGGGGCGGGCATTTTACCCGCCCCGTTTTATCCGGCCAAAACGGTTAAAAAGGCTAAAACAGCTAAAATGGGTAAAACGGACCGGAGTGGAACGGGAACCGCGAACCGTGTCTGTTTATACTGCGCGAACGTATATTATAGCAGAATAAAATCAGGAGGTGATACCATGAAAACTAGCAGTAATTCTCTTCAAAAGGCGATCAGACGCTGGGGAATCCTCTTTATGGGTCCTGTACTTATTGCATTTGTCATTGGATTTGTCTGGCCTTTCATCCAGGGTATCTGGCTGTCTATGTGCCAGTTCCGCTTGATTTCCGATGCGAAATTCATTGGCTTCGATAATTATGTGAAGACCTTCCAGGACGCTTCTTTTCGCCATGCATTCTGGTATACGGCAATGTTTGCCATTGTATCATTGATCATTATCAATGTGCTGGCATTTGTCGTAGCCTATATTCTGACTTTGGGGATTAAGGGCAGCAATCTGTACCGTACCGTGTTCTTTATGCCGAACCTGATCGGCGG
>DLAA01000094.1:18913-19904 GCA_002493835.1 Lachnospiraceae bacterium UBA7060
ATGCCGAACCTGATCGGCGGTATCGTACTGGGTTATATCTGGTCGATGATCTTCGACGGCATTCTTGGCCGATATCAGACTTCCATTTTGTTAGACAGCAAATACGGCTTCTGGGGATTGATCATTTTGATGTGCTGGCAGCAGATTGGTTATATGATGATCATCTATATTGCGGGGCTGCAGAATGTGCCTGGGGATATTATTGAGGCGGCCCGAATCGATGGCGCGACTTCTATGCAGACATTATTCAAAGTGACGATTCCTAATGTTATGAGTTCCTTTACAATATGTATGTTCCTGTCCCTGACAAACGGATTCAAGCTGTTTGACCAGAACTTGGCGTTGACAGGCGGACAGCCGTTTATCATTCAGCCGGGCGGAACAACTATCAAGACGACAGAAATGCTGGCGCTCAATATTTACAATACATTTTACAGTTCCAACACCACATCCCAAGGCGTAGCACAGGCAAAGGCAGTGGTATTCTTCATTTTGGTAGCGGGTCTTGGATTGCTCCAGTTGAGTTATACACGTAAGAGGGAGGTGCAGCAGTAATGAAAAAGAATACAATTTCTGCCATGAACAGGAACAAGACAATTCTCTCTGTGATATTGGGGTTAGTCAGCATTATCTATGTACTTCCTGTGCTGGCAGTAGTGATCAACTCCTTTAAGCAGAACACTTTTGTAAAAACCAATACCTTTGCGCTTCCCACCGGGGAAATGAGTGCTGGTTTCAGCAATTTTGTAAATGGTATGACTTTCGGTAACTATCCTTTTTTGAACAGTGTGCTGTACAGTGTTGAGATTACATTGCTTTCTACATTTCTCATTTTACTCTGCACCTCTATGGCGGCATGGTATATTGACAGAGTGAATTCGCTTTTTTGTAAGGCAGTTTATTTCCTTTGTGTATTTTCCATGGTGGTGCCGTTCCAGATGGTGATGTTCCCGCTTTCTAAAACGGCGGATAAGCTGCATCTGAATACGCC
>DLAA01000094.1:20186-39690 GCA_002493835.1 Lachnospiraceae bacterium UBA7060
GGCGGATAAACTGCATCTGAATACGCCATGGACGATTCCGATTGTCTATCTGGGGTTTGGCGCCGGGCTTGCGATCTTTATGTTTGTCGGATTTGTGAAAGCAATTCCGTTGGAGGTGGAAGAAGCGGCATCCATCGATGGATGTGGACCGGTGCGGATTTTCTTTCAGGTGGTTATGCCGATGTTAAAGCCGACAATGATCTCCGTGGGTATTCTGGAAATCATGTGGGTGTGGAACGACTATCTGCTGCCTGTGTTAGTGCTTGATATTAATAAATACCGCACAATCCCTATTCACATCCAATATTTGAAGGGAAGTTATGGTACGGTGGATCTGGGAGCGACAATGGCGCTCATCCTGATGAGTATTATTCCCGTTATTATTTTCTATCTGTCCTGTCAGAAGTATATCATAAAGGGTGTTGCAGCGGGAGCTGTGAAAGGATAGCGTGAGAAGCGCGAGGGAAGTACTTCTAAAGCTTATCAGCATAAGCTGATTCGCAAAGCCGGCATAACTGACTGGGAAGTATGAAGTCTCGCATCGGAGAATGCCCCTAAGCGGGCATTCTCTGCACGAATTTTGGACTCTGATGAGTGGAATCATGGAGGACAGCGCTGATGATTGCGCTTGCTATTTTCGACAAAAAGGAGTAAAATTCGAATAGAAATCGATTTCCGAGATTGTTCGGTTCGGTTGATAGGAAAGGATTTGTGGAATTATGAGAAAAAGCGGTGTTTTACTGCCTGTATCCGCCATTCCGTCCAAGTATGGAATAGGCACTTTTTCCAGGGAGGCATATACCTTTATTGATTTGTTAGAAAAAGCAGGGCAGTCCTATTGGCAGATCCTGCCGCTTGGTCCAACAGGATACGGGGACTCTCCTTATCAGTCTTTTTCTACTTTTGCGGGAAATCCCTATTATATCGATCTGGAAACATTGATTGAGTATGGCTATTTGACAAGGGAGGACTGTGAACAGTATGATTTCGGGGATGATGACGCTTATGTGGACTATGAGAAGGTTTATCTTTCCCGGTTTAAAGTATTAAAAAAGGCGTTCTTGAACAGCCATATTGAAGAGGATGAGGAATATCAGGAGTTTGTCAAAGAGAATGCTTACTGGCTGAGGGATTATGCCCTTTATATGACCGTTAAGAATACGTTCAAAGGCAAAAGCTGGAGTGAATGGGACGAGGATATCAAGCTTCGCAAACCTGCCGTCATGCAGCGGTATACGGAAGAATATGCGGAAGAGATCGCTTTTTACCAGTTCCAGCAGTATATGTTCGCGAAGCAGTGGTTCGCGTTGAAGGAGTATGCGAACAATAAGAAGATACAGATTATTGGGGATATTCCTATTTATGTGGCCTTTGACAGTTCGGATACTTGGGCAAATCCAGAACTTTTCCAGCTGGATGAGACTTTGACGCCCACAGCGGTGGCAGGGTGTCCGCCTGATGCATTTTCTTCTACAGGACAGCTTTGGGGAAATCCACTGTATCGTTGGGATTACCACAAAGAGACCGATTACGAGTGGTGGATGAAGCGGATCAGCTATTGTTACAAGCTTTACGATGTAGTGCGTATTGACCATTTTAGAGGTTTTGATGAGTACTATTCTATTCCCTTTGGAGACGAGACGGCTGAGTTTGGTCATTGGGAGAAGGGGCCCGGCTATGATATCTTTAAGACCATGAAGACGAAGCTGGGGAAAAAGGCCGTGATCGCGGAGGATCTTGGATTTTTGACGAAATCCGTAATTAGTCTGGTGAAAAAGACAGGGTATCCTGGCATGAAAATTTTACAGTTTGCTTTTGATTCCAGAGAGGAGAGCGATTATCTGCCGCACAATTACGTGGCGAACAGCATTGTCTATACAGGAACCCATGACAATGATACGACGCTTGGCTGGTATGGAAAGTTAAATCGTAAGGATAAGGCATTTGCAAAGAGATATTTGAACATAAAGTCAAACCAGGATGTCCAGTGGGAGTTTATCAGGGCGGCCATGGCCAGCGTATCTGATACCTGTGTAATCCCGATGCAGGATTATCTGGGGCTTGGCACGGAAGCGAGAACTAATATGCCCTCTACGCTGGGGACAAATTGGAAATGGAGAATGCTGCCGGGGCAGTTTAGCGTGGAATTGGCAGAGAGAATACTGGATATAACAAGGCTCTATGGGAGAGCGAGGTAAAGCATAAACTCTATAAGAGCAAGTCTGTCTAAGAAGTTTGTTTTATGGGTTAGTGTGTATGGGGAGTTCAGATGGCGGAAATTACAATTAAAGATATAGCAAAAAAGTGCGGCGTGGGGATCAGTACGGTCTCCCGCGCACTGAATAACCATCCGGACATCAATCCGGAAACAAAAAAAAAGATTTTGGAAGTGATCGAGGAAACCGGATTTATCCCAAATAATAGTGCCAGGAACTTGAAAAGGACGGATGCCAAATGTATCGCTGTGTTGGTGAAAGGTATTACAAACCCTCTATTTAGCAGTATGATTAAGATTATTGAGGAGGAGACACAGCGAAGCAGATATGCGCTGGTACTCCGGCATGTGGAGGAGCAGGAGGACGAGATTGATGTTGCGCTGGAATTGGAGAAGGAGAAACGGCTGCGCGGAATCGTTTTTCTGGGCGGTATGTTTGAACACCCGGAGGAGAAGCTCAGGAAACTGAAAGTGCCTTTTATCTTTAGTACCATAGGAGTCAATATACCGGATCGAATCAATAAAGTGGAATTTTCTAATATTGCTGTGGATGACAGAATGGAAAGTAAGAAGATGACAGAGTATCTGTTAGGTCTTGGCCACAGGAAAATAGCGTTGATCACAGAACGGTATGGACCGATCGGTTGTCTGCGCATGGAAGGCTACAGACAGGCCTATGTGGAACAGGGGCTTTCTGTAGATGAGAAGCTTGTCTGCTATGTGGAGGAGGACATTGATCATTACTCTATGGAGAACGGTTATCTGACAGCCAAAAGGCTGCTGGAATCGGGATGTGAGATGACAGCAATCTATGCGGTGTCGGATTCATTGGCGATTGGTGTCTGTCGGGCGGTGCTTGAGGCGGGAAAGAGAATTCCTGAAGATATTTCGGTGGCCGGATATGATGGCATTGAAATGGGAGAGTATTACAATCCGAAGCTCACTACAGTCAGACAGCCAGTGGATGAGATTGCAAAAAAGACAATTAGGCTTCTCCTTGATGTGATTGCAGATAGAGAAGAGCCCCAGCAGATCGTATTTCCGGCAAAGCTGGTGGTGAGGGAGTCCACCGGCCCCTGTGAGGGGCAGCCAAGATGGAGATAAACCTCAGCTATTATTATTTTGTAGATCCCATTTGGAAAGGCTGATGGAAGATAAGTTTGAATTGTGATAGGCAGGATCGTTTGTTACGTCTTGACTAAACCAGTCGAGAGGGAGAAACGCTTCTGCTGTTTCTTTATCTGGGAATTCCACTTCGGCGATGATCAGAGGTGCGAAAGGCGGTTCAAAAACGTCGAGTTCCACAGATAGACTTAACTGGTCAATAGAAATCTTTGTGGATGACGGATGCGTCATATCGAATTTCGGGTCAGAGATTGGTATGACGTAGCGTTTTTTTGAGATGATATTTCCGTCTGCTTTTTCCCGCAGATGGTAGTATGAGTGCTCATTTAAAGGGAGGTTGTACTCTTCTCTGGCGAGAAGGCCTTTTCCCTTGTAGGTCATGTAGTAAGAATCATCCTCCCTGCGGATTCTGACAACCGGGTCGGTGTTGAGGTAGGCCTGTTCGATGATATGACAGGGGCAGGATTCCAAATTGACCGGCAGGTTTGTTATAGTGAACTTGCGTTCGATTTCCATACGCGGCTCCTTTCTGCTCAGTTGTTTTTCCGCATAACCCGGCAGGGGCTTCCGTATGCCACTGTGTCGTCTGGGATATCCTTTGTGACTACGCTCCCTGCGCCAATGACCACGTTGTTCCCTATGGTAACGCCCGGCATAATAATGGCGCCGCCGCCGATCCAGACATTGTCCCCGATGATAACCGGAGCTGTCTGTGTTTTGCAGAAAGCGAAAGAGCCGTCCTCTTTTGGTTCCCCAAACCGGTCATGCACATTTGTTGGATGAAAGGCAGTATAAATCTGGACATTGGGTGCAATGAGCGCATTGTCTCCGATGCGGATTTCGTTGTCGTCCAAAAAGGTACAGTTCATATTGACTTCGCAGTTGCTCCCAAAGTAAATGTTGTTGCCGTAGTCCGCAAAAAAGGGCGCGGTGATCCAGAGGTTTTTCCCTTTTCCACCGAGCAGCTCACCTAAAATTCGCTCTTTTTGCACGGCGTCTTCGGAGGGCAGATTGTTGTAGGCTCTCACCAAATCCTTTGCTTTGTGCCACTGCGTCAGCAATTCGGGATCTCCGCAGTCATAGAGCTGTCCCGCTAACATTTTTTCCCGTTCTGTCATGATATCTTCTCCTAACTTTCGTTTGTTATCGCACATAAGACTTTACACCATGTTTTGGGGGTTACTGTGTTTAACTTTCTATGCTTTTGTTTATCCGTGCTAAGTCGCGTGCAAGTTTCTTTTCCAGTTTTTCATATTCCTTGTTGTGCAGAAGTTCCAGTTCATCTTCGATACGGATACGTTCTTTTCTTAATTCATCCTTATATTGCAGATCAGTTGGCATTTCGTACATCCTTTCACCCTCCTTGAAGTCAAAAAAATATGGTTTATTTGCTTCTATTATAAAGGGATTTGACGGAGATGTAAAGTCTTATTGAACTATCAGAATACCAAAAAATGTGCGATAAATCGTTTACACGGAAATTCTCGGCGAACTGCCTTGACAGATATGGCTTAGAACAGCCATATAATCCAGATATAAATGATAAATAAACAATAGCATGGCCCCAGGCAGTGTGTCAACATGGAAAAACTGTTTTATTTTCTCGGGCTGTGTTATGATAATGTCAATGAAATCTCGAAAATACCGTTTCGTCGGATAAAAATGACAGATATCCATTTTGATGTGCTTTTTGTGTTATCGTATATGTCAGAGCAGTATTTGATTGCAGATAAAATAAAAATCCCCCGGCAGGACGGCTTGAAAAGTATTGTCGGGTAAAATCAGGTGAGAAAATTGTTGAAGAATGGAAACAGATCGGAAAGTATCAGCACATTTCGCGATGAATATGATTTTTTAAGTAATTTTTATCCCTGCTCTATTGTCTACCAGGGGATGTGGTATCAGAACGCAGAGGCGGCATTTCAGGCGCAGAAGTGTATCAATGAGGAAGATAAGCAAGTTTTCTGTGGACTTCCGGCGGCAAAGGCAAAACGGCATGGCAGGCAGGTGAAACTGCGTCCGGATTGGGAGAGTGTCAAAATTGGGTTGATGGCGGAAATTGTGAAAGCAAAGTTTTCACAAAACATACATTTGGCAAAAAAGCTTCTTGCGACCGGGGACAGGCAGCTTTTTGAGAAAAACACATGGGGCGACACTTTTTGGGGCGTGGATGCATGTACTGGAGAGGGAGAAAACCACCTTGGGCAGATTTTGATGCAGGTGAGAAGAGAATTGGCTCAAGAGGGAGAACAGGAACGAAAAGGAGAGGGTATGCATTTAAGGAGGTAAGGTTATGGATAAACAGGATAGAGAAAAGTTGATTAAAAAAGCAGTGCCCGTCGCGGTCGGGGCGCTGGCTTATGCGGCCGGCCGCCGTGCTATTGCCAAAGAAGAAGAGTGCGAAGAAAAGGATGACAATATTGCGGACCGGGGAGAAAAGGTTATGGCGGCTGAAGATATTGGCGGCGATGGCGTCAATGACAGTATTATAAAGGGAAATATCTATACGGTCAACTCCTATCATATGGGGGCGTACAATCTGAAGGAGTGCGGGGCTGTTTATAACCCTTATCTTGGAGAAACGGCAGCACAGTGGTTTCAGGCGGATCGGTTTATCAGAATGGAAAATGAAGACAGTATCCAGCAGGTCAGGGACGTGATAGAGTGTCGTGCCGCAAGGAAACCCTTCGAGGATGCCGTCAGGGGATGTATGGTGGGCGGGGGTGCGGGAGACGCCCTGGGCTATCCCGTGGAATTCTCGTCCGAAAAGGAAATACGGTATCTATTTGGGGAAGAGGGCATCACTTCTTACCAGTGCGAAGAGGAGAGCGGTCTGGCAGTGGTGTCCGACGACACGCAGATGACCATGTTTACCGCCACGGGGATTCTCTACGGTTATACCAGGGGTCATATGCGGGGCATTATGAGTGATGTTTCCGGTTATGTGCTCGAGCATTATAAGGACTGGCTGCATACGCAGATTGAGAGCGCCGAAAAGGCAGGGCTGTCATGGCTTTTGGATATACCGGGGCTGTATGTGCGGCGCGCGCCGGGACGGACGTGTCTGGATGCTTTGACAAAAAGGGAACCGGCTGATCGCAGCAAAGGGTGCGGCGGTGTGATGCGCGTCGCCCCTGTGGCGCTCTATATTGACGGGGATAAACCGTTTGTTTCCCTGGAGGAGCTGATGAAGCTTGACAGAGATGGTGCTGCGGTGGCGGCTCTCACCCACGGACACCCGCTTGGATACATTCCGGCGGCAGCTCTTGTGCATATCATCAACCGTATTGTGTACGGGGGATGTACCTTGGGCGACGGACTGTATGATATTGTGGCGGAATGCCGCAGGGCTATGGAACAGCTTTACGAAGGGGAGCCTTATCTGCCGCGGTTTTTAAAAAAGCTGGATGCGGCGGTAGAATTTTCGAAAAATGCCGCGTCCGATTCGGAAAATATAAAAAACCTCGGGGAAGGCTGGGTGGCGGAGGAGGCCTTTGCGGTCGCCCTGTACTGCAGCCTGCGCTATCAGGATGATTTTTCGAAGGCCATTATTGCGGCGGTGAACCATGACGGGGACAGTGATTCCACCGGTGCGATCACGGGAAATATTGTTGGCGCGGCTGTCGGCTATCGACAGATTGACAGCAAATGGAAGGAGAAGCTGGAATTTCGTCCATTGCTGCTTTCGCTTGCGGATGATCTTAACTATGGATGCCGCATGTCGGAGTACGGCAGTTATGTGGACAGGGAATGGCGAAAAAAGTATATCATATGCAGGAAACCGAAAAACGTAAAAGTATAAATATGTTAAAACAGAAATAAAGCTTAAAAGCGTTAAAATCTGAATTTGCGTGTTCGCAGGGGGATGATCCCGGAAAGGACTTGGTTTATGGTAAATCAATATATCATTGTGGCAGTTGCAGGGATTTCAACAGTGGCCGTTATTGCAGCCGCGTATGTGGTAATGAGCAGGCTGTGTGGGAAAGAGCCCGCGGAGACACCAGAATCGGCACGGGCGCATAAAGAGACACCGGAAGAACGCTTTGTAAGGGAGTGGACGGCGGCGTTTATGGAGAGCGCCCGAACCTTCAACGGGTTATATCAGGGGCTGCAGCGGGTTGTGGACGGTAAAGCCAAGAAGCCGGAAAAAGTGCTGCGGGAGTGGTGCGCGAGAACCCGCTATAAGTGGGAACAACAGCCGGCCTCACAGCTGTGCGAGGAGCTGATTGTGCCGCTTCTTGGGGGCGGAGACCGGGAGGCGTTTGCAAAATGGAGCGGGATGCTGCTTGAGGCGGCGGCCGCCGCCGGGATTGCCAGAGGCGCGCAGGGGAGTCTTAAGCTCACAGAAGATAATGTGAATGATTTTACGGATTGGGAGGGGGAGACCCTCTATGTGGAAGACGAGGTGGAGGTTCTGTTTCCGGCATGGTATCAGAACGGCGTGTTGTTGGAACAGGGGAGCTGTCGTAAGGAGGAAGAGGTATGACAGGTTTTCGAGATGATATTGAACTGGATGTGACACCAAAAGACTTATTTAAGAAGCTGAAGCTGAAAGACCAGCGGATTGAATTGGATATGGAGGTGCCGGACAGTTTTTACCAGACGC
Source organism: Lachnospiraceae bacterium UBA7060 (assembly GCA_002493835.1). Lineage (GTDB taxonomy): Bacteria > Bacillota > Clostridia > Lachnospirales > Lachnospiraceae > UBA3282. The sequence continues at coordinate 28,133 of DLAA01000094.1, forward strand.
TTTTAGAGCAGGTTTTGGAGCGGGATTATCTGAACGATACATCCGACAAGACGTTTGTGATGGGAGACAAGAAATCACGGGCAAGGCGCAATATCCATTGGATGCAGATTACAAGACTCCCGGTGCATCCCAACCAGAATGAAAGCTATGACCTGCTTTCCCGCTGGCAGGGTGTGCTTTCCAGTTTCCATGCCTGGGGGTATCGCCTGCTGTTTTTGCTGCTGCGCCATGAAGGGGAGACGAAGCTGTTTCTGGGAACCACTTCAGACCAGCAGGAGATATCTTCGGAGGAAGCGGTGGAACAGATGCGGGAAGCGACATTTGGTTCCATGCCCGGGATGGGGCTTCGAATTCTGAACAGGGAGGAAAGCCTGGATGAGATCAAGATGCCGTTGGGGAATCTGGACCAGATCGGCGCGGTGACGGGAATTCCTTCTTTTCGAAAGAGCGAGAACAAGGAAATACAGCAGACCCTTGACCAGCTGGCATTCGGCATACAGGATATGCAGGGGAATGAGAAAGATTATGCCATGCTGGTGATTGCAGATCCGGTACATGACAGGGAAATATCAAATATTATTGCGCGTTACAGGCAGCTTGGCAGTAAGATTCACTCTGCGGTCAAGCGCACGGGAAGCGAATCTTTGACCCGTGGGGAGAACAAGCAGCAGGGTGCGGGGGCACAGGCGGCGGCAGGTGTGATTGGGTCGGTTGCCGGTGGGCTTCTGGGTTCCTTTTTCGGGGCTCCGGGCATTGGCAGTATGGTGGGAGGACGTCTGGCGGGCGGTCTCAATTTACAGAAACAGGTGAGCGTGGGCGGTTCCGCGAGCATCAGCACGGAGTATCTGGATATGTTTGCCGAGTATGCGGAAGCCGCCACGGGAAAACATATCGAACGTCTGAATGAGGGGCGAAACCTGGGGTTTTGGAATGCGGGCGTATATGTGCTGGGAGAGTCCGGCAGGGACGTGGTGACAGTGACGGGCGTGCTCCGGTCGATCTATTCCGGAGAACAGACCTATTTTGAGCCGATCCGCCTGCACTTATTCCATCCGAAATCAAATGCGAGAGAGATTGTCAGGAACCAGTTTGAGCTGCTGCCCATGGTCAACAGCGAGCTGACGGAGATGATGGAAAGAGAAAATATGCGGCCGAACAAAGAGGAGTGGCATATTTTCGGGAAATGTTACCAATATCTGAGCACGCCGGTCAACACCAAGGAGCTGAGCCTGATGACGTCGCTTCCCCGGAGGGATGTGCCGGGTCTGCGCTTCGTCAAGACGGCCGTCCGGTTCGCCAACAACCCTGCCGAGGTGAAAAATCCGGAAAATCGAATAACGATAGGGAATATTGTGGACACCGGGATTGTGCAGAACAGTACTTACGATATCGATATCAATTCTTTGGTGCGCCATGCGCTTGTGGCGGGGAGCACGGGAAGCGGAAAGTCGACGACCTGCAAGCGCATTCTCTCGGAGGTGTTAAAAAGGGATATCCCCGTCCTGATTATAGAGCCGGCAAAGGACGATTATGTCCGCTGGGCCATAGAACAGAACCGCTTTTTGCCGCCGGAAAAACAGTTTGACATATATATGCCGGGAGCGGAGGCGGTGGACGGATATCCGGTTGAGGAGCTGTTTATCAATCCTTTTGAGCCTGCTGCGGCGCCGGGGGCGAAAATCAACCTGCTGCGGCACTGCGAGGCCTTTACCACACTGTTAAACGCCTGCCTGCCCGCGGAGGAGGTTGTGCCCATCCTGATCGAGGAAACCGCCTATGACACAATCCGCGATTATGCGGAATACCGCAATTGTGATTTTGAGGCGGAGGCCATAGAGCCGTTAGATATGTACCCCGATATCGACATGCTTTTGGAGACGGCTCACGATGTGATGCGGCGCAAAAGCTATGCCGATATCAACAAAGACAATTTGACGGAGGTCCTCGTGACAAGGTTCCGTTCCCTGAAGCGGGGGACAAGAGGAAAGATTTTAAATGTGACAAAATCCACGGACTATAACAGGCTGTTTGGACGGAATGTAATCATCAATATCAGCAACCTTTCCGGGGGTAAGGATAAGGCGCTTGTCATGTCCTTACTGATGCAGGCATTGTATGAATACCGGGAATCCTGTTACCGGAACGATGAAAGTTACCGCAATGAGGCAAGAAAAGACCGGCTTTTGCATTTGACGCTGGTGGAGGAGGCGCACAATGTACTGACTAAACCGGTCGAGAGTTTGAATGGCGCAAATCCCCAGCAGGCGGCGGCTGATCTGTTCGGAAGGATGCTTTCGGAAATTCGGGGGTATGGGCAGGGGATGATTGTCGTCGACCAGGTGCCCACGCGTCTGATAGACGATGTGACGAAAAATACAAATTATAAAATCGTGCATAGACTGACGGCGCCCGACGACCAGGCCGTCATGGCGTCCTGTATGGCGTTCCGTGACGACCAGAAGTATATTATCCCGGCTTTAGAAAAGGGAAATGCGGTTATCTGCGGCGACGAGGACGACGCGGCCGCGTGGGTACATATTCCGGCGCCGGGGGAGGATGTGCGGTAATTGTCGCAGGATCGGCATCCTGCGACCAAAGAATGATATATGGTAAAGGTTTCTGAGAATGATATTATTCAATTAATTTTGAGAAGGAGGGATAGAAGATGTCTGTTTTTGAGGTGCAGCAGGCGATGGAGGAGCAGAGACTTCAGGAAGTACAGGCGCAGGGCGAAATGGCACAGCCGTGCGAGGGAAGCCTCGAAAATATGATGACAGAGGGCGCTTCGGAAGGGACAGGCGCGTATCAGGACAGGATAGCGCGGCTGGAACAGCGCAATGCAGAGCGCAAACAGGCGGCGGAAGAACGGACGCTCAGACAAAATGAGATTAGTTTTGGCAGCAGGGCAGTGGAAAATGCCGAGAAAAATTTGGAGGAGCGCGCCAAGTTGGAACGCCAGGTCAAGCAAAAGGAAGAATTTCTGGAGAGCCATCAGAGACAATTGAACAAGTCTGGTGATTCGAATTTTTGGACACAGAAGTGGGCGAACGAGATTAAGCGGGATGCGCAGGAGATTAAAAAGCTGGAGAAACAAATCTCCGAACTAAAGTAAGGTAAGGAGCCTGAAAGCCGGAATGGAGCAGTGGCATGATAGAGAATTATTTTAGTAAGGAAGGGGCGCGGGATACTGCGGGGGTAAATGAGATTGCCGGGGTAACGGAGCTTGGGACGCCGGGGCAGATTGAGCTGTTGGAGGAGGGCGTCAGCCTGGAGCATCTGCATGCCGGCCGGGGTATGGAGACGGAAGGACAGCGGGAGTGGATTATCGGAGAACCCTATGAGGATAGGGAGACTTGGAGCCCGCAGGCGGAGGACAATTCCTGTGCGGTCGCCTGTCAGGAGATGATTGCCGAGCAGCTCACAGGTCAGGACTTTTCGGAGGAAAAAATGATTGCCTTTGCCAGAGAGCGGGGATGGTACGACCCGGAGTCCGGCACGACTATGTCTGATGTGGGAAAAGTGTTGGAGGAGATGGGGATGACGGTGGAGAGGCAGACCGGAGCCACGGTAAACGACTTAGCGGCGGCGCTTGAGCAGGGGAAGGTGATCTGCGGCGTGAATAATATGCTGTTGTCGGCACCGGAGCTTTCTGTGCTGCCCGGTCTGCGCGCCAACCACGCGGTTCAGGTGACTGGCATAGATACCTCAGACCCCAATCGGGTGGAAGTGATTTTGAATGATCCAGGTGTGGAGAATGGCTGCGGTATCCGACACAGCCTGGATGATTTTTTGAAGGCATGGAAGACAAGCGGCAATTTCATGGTATCGGTAGAGCGGTAAACGGCCGGGAAAGGAATGTGAAAAAATGGATGCAATGGAGCTTATGGAACAATTATCGCAGCATCCGCTGGTCCTAGGCCAGCTTCCGATGCAGATGCAGTTGGGACTGCCTTATTTGGCAAAAAAGCGGGGAGAGCTTTGTATGCGCTTTCTTCCGCATCGAGAAAATTATATAAAAAACCGGCTGGAAATATACCCTGCACAGTATGTTTTAGCGTTTGTCTATCCTTTTGAGAAGATCATCTGTTTTCGCAATCTTCTCTATGAGGGCAAGGTGGATCTTTTTTCGCCCATAGGCAGTATGACGCCGGAATTTTTGGCGGCGAGGGGGAAATACTGCCTGAATGAACTTTACAGCGAGTGCAGCCGAGTCCTGACGGCAAGGGAAAAGACAGGAAGCGTGTCGGATGTGATGATTGCCAATTACCAGAAATTATATCATGGTATCTCTAAGAGGATGGGGCTGGAACAGTTATACGGAGGAGAAGATGATCTGTGTGGCGGTGTTTGAGACAGACGAAGGAAGACAGGTTATCCTTCGGAACTGTCTGACAAAGTATCTCTTTGAAAAGTCCATCGATATGGATCTGTATTGGTTCACTGACAGGCAGGCGGTCACGAAGCTGGAAACCTATGCCGAGATGTTCGGCCTTGCCCTTGTTTCCCTTGATGAGACGGAGGGATTTTCGTTTGGCATGAAACTTTCCAGACAGAATCCGGCCTGCCGTATCTGTTACTATAAAGCGTTGCCGTGCGATTTAGAGACGCTGCTTCCAGCCCGCCCTGCGGGCTTTGTCTCGTGGCCCTTTGGTCAGGCGGCGTTTCATGCGGTGATGAGCCGGCTGATTCTGGAAATAGAGGAGGCGACAGACTTTTTTCGCTTTGCAGCGCGTCAGGAAATCCATCATATCCCGGTTTATAATATCCTTTATCTGGAAAGCGACTTAAAACATGTACTGGTTCATTGCAGAAAAGGGGAGGATATCAGGCTGACGGCCAAGCTCTCAGAGGTCGAAGCACGGCTCGGCCTGAGCTTTGTCCGCATCCACAAAAGCTATATTGTGAATCGGATGTACGTGTATAAAATAGATAAAAAAGAACATATTTGCCAGATGGAAAATGGGGAGAGACTGCCCATATCAGAGGCGCAGTATGGGAAAGTGGTGGCCGGTTTTACACCTTAAAAGTCCAGTTGGCCGCTGCAGGAGAAATTCATTTGAAAATAGGAGATTAAAATGAGCGTAGAACGGATTATCGGCATTGATTTTGGAACAAGCACATCGGTCATGCGGGTCAAGCGTTATCAGGAAAACGGCCAGCCCGTGGACGACCGCTTGTACACGGCGGAGGTGAAATTTGCAAACAACAGTCTGGTGCCCACTTTAATAAGGAAAATGGAAGCCGGGGAGCCTTACTACGGGTATGATGCGCAGCCGGGGCACAGAAAAAAGAAATCCACATTGTTTGACAATTTTAAGGTTGAATTGGAAAGCCCCGACCTGCAGGCGAGGGAACAGGCTCGTGCCCTGACGGCGGAATTTTTTGCCTACCTGGCAAAAAGATATAAGGAGCAGGAATCCAGGGGTTTTTTCGGGGAGGCGGATGAAACCGAGAAGACGCTTATAAGTTATCCTGTCAAATGGAGTGGGGAGACGAGGAGCTTCATGTTGGAGGCAGCGAGAAAGGCGGGCTTTAAAAATGTGGAGGGGATGGACGAGGCGCAGGCGGCTATTACCGCGGTGATGGTGCAGAGTGCGGATTACCTGTCGAAGCGAGGATACCTTCAAGATGGAATGCCGGCCAATATCTTAATGGTGGACATGGGGGCGGGTACGACGGATCTGGTGCTGTGCCGGTACACCCCGGGGAGAAATGCGAAATATGAGATCCTGTCGGTATGGCCGAGGGACGGCAGTACTCTTTTTGGCGGCTGCGAGGTGGAAGTAATACTGCAAGGTTACCTTCGGAGCATGCTTCCGGAGGAAGACGCGGATATTGTGATGAAACGCTGTAGTTTAAACAAATTTAAGAGCTGGAAAGAAGATTATGTCTCACGTGCCCTTAGCCGTAATGAGACAGTTATGGAATTTACTGATTTTGACGATAAGGTGCAGGATTTGGAAATTGATATAGAAGAGTACGTGATAGACCGGGGTGAATTTGAAAAAATGGCGGCTGATTATCTGAAAGGATTTCCGACGCTAATCAACGGATGTTTGAGGGATGCGGGCTTTTCGGGGGATGAAGTAGACTTGGTGTTACTGACAGGCGGGCATAGCCAGTGGTATTTCGTGAAGGAACTGCTTTGTGGGAGGCTTAGCCAGTTTGGCACGGTTGGGCTTGGAAAGATCCAGGCTGACCCGGAACGGATTATCCCGGATCCACGGCCGCAGGAGACAGTGGCGCTGGGGCTGGTGTACAGCCCGCTGGCGAAGGAGGTTCGGTTTGCGGGGGAAGAGGAGGCGAAGCCAATTTCTAAGCCGGTACATAAGGAGGATGCGCACACAAATGCAGAAGCGGAGGTCTGGGATGAGTCCATGCGCGTGCTGCCGGTGACGCCGGAGAAGGAGTTTGAGTTCCAAAAATTGGAAGGTGGATATCGAGTAACAAAATATTTGGGAATGAAAGACATTATCAGTGTACCAGCGCAGTACAAAGGCAAACCGGTAACTGAGATTGGTCCCTTTTGTTTTGGAGAGAGAAGATACGCAAACAGGACAATTGAAATTCCCGGAAGCGTCGAAATTATTAATTTCGGAGCTTTTGAAGCAAACCATTTAGAAAGAGTGATTCTGCATGAAGGAATTAAGAAAATAATGGAGCGTGCATTTTCGCATGCTCATATTAGCTCAATTGGACTGCCTGATAGTTTGCAGACAATAGATAATTATGCATTTTGTAAGAACGATTTGAGAAAAATTTTTATTCCTGCAAATTGTACTATTATTGGTATGATGGCATTTAAAGATAATCCTGCACTTGATAGTGTTGTGTTTCCACGGGAAACAAAAATTTCAAATTTGGATGAATATGCGTTTTTGGATACAAACATCAAAAATGTAAAAATACCTTACTATTGCAAGTGTAAGAAATTAGTTAGACGTTTAGGAATTGCAGGAGAAAAAGGCGGATTTTTCAAAAAGGCAACGCCGTCAAGGCCAGAGGAGTTGATTTCGATTGAACGCTATTGAAACTACTCAACATAAGAAGGGCGAGCACATCTTAAGAAAAAGAGCCTAAGGCCTGCAAGGAAATGATAAAGATATAAAAGCGACGGGAGTCAGAGCTAAAGCCGATGCGTATGAAAACCAGTAAAATTTATTTTTTATCCACGATCGGACTTATGTCCGCCGTTGTCATAACCATGGCTATTTTGGTGAAAAAGGGCGGTATTTTTGAATGTTTTGAGGAAGAATCGGATTATGCGGCAGAGTTTTCCTATACGGTTGATGAGGGCTCCATTGTGATTGACAAGTACACGGGAAACAGAACTTCCGTTGTCATTCCGGCGGAAATGGAAGGGATGCCGGTGACGGCAATTGGGAATTTTGCATTTTATGAGTGTAGAAGGCTGGTTAAAGTTACGCTGCCAGATAGTCTGGAAGGGATAGGGCATGCTGCATTTGAGGGCTGTACAAGCCTGAAAGAGATCACCATTCCGGAGGGGGTGACCGATTTGGGAGGCAGCGTATTTTATAGATGCAGGAATCTGAGAAGTATCGTGATTTTGGGAAGGGTGACAGGAATTTACGAAGATTCTTTTGGCTATTGTAAAAAATTAAAGAATATTTCACTTCCGGAAAGCGTGACGGAAATTGGGGATGCGGCATTTTACGGATGCAGCAGTCTGACGCAGCTGGAATTGCCGAAGAGTCTGGAGGAAATCGGACGGGACGCCTTTGGACGGTGTACCCGGTTAACTGAGATTACAATACCAGAGAGTGTTGAGGAGTTAGAACAGTTTGCATTTGAAGACTGCAAAAAGCTGAAAGCAGTAGAAGTACCGGAGCATATCGCGATTGATGACAGGGCGTTTCAGGGTTGTCCAAGAATTACGGTAATAAAATACTAAAATGTCCGTTGCAATGGGAAAGGGTGAGCCTTTGCTTGGCAAAGAGTAAAGAAGAATTGTAGCAGGAGGAATAAAATGAGCGTAGAACGTATCATCGGTATCGATTTTGGTACCAGCACATCAGTCATGCGGGTCAAGCGTTATCAGGAAAACGGCCAGCCCGTAGACGACCGCTTGTACACGGCAGAGGTGAAATTCGCAAACAGCAGTTTGGTGCCCACTTTAATAAGGAAGATGCAAGCCGGGGAGCCTTATTATGGCTATGAAGCGCAGAAGGAGCACAAGAAATCGACGCTGTTTGATAATTTCAAGGTAAATCTGGAAAGTCCTGACTCACAGGCGAAGGAGCAGGCTCGCGCCCTGACGGAAGAGTTTTTTGCCTATCTGGCGAAGCAGTATAAAGACCAGAGTTCGGGCGGCTTTTTCGGAGAGGCGGATGAAACGGAGAGAACGCTCATTAGCTATCCTGTCAAGTGGGGCGAGGAGACGAGGAGCTTCATGCTGGAAGCGGCGAAGAAGGCCGGTTTTAAAAATGTGGAGGGGATGGACGAGGCGCAGGCGGCGATTACCGCGGTGATGGTGCAGAGCGCGGATTATTTGTCGCAGAGGGGATATCTTCAAAATGGTGTGCCGGCCAATATTTTAATGGCGGACATGGGTGCAGGCACAACGGATATGGTGCTTTGCCGGTATACCCCGGGGAATAGTGCGAAATACGAAATCCTGTCGGCATGGCCGAAGGACGGCGGCACGCTTTTTGGCGGTCGCGAGGTGGAGGGGATGCTGCAGGATTTTCTGCGGAATAAGCTGCCGGAAGAAGACGTGGACACGGTCATGAAGAAGTGCAGGCTCGATATGTTCAAGAGCTGGAAGGAGGACTATGTCTCCCCGGCGCTGGCAAGAGATGAGGCTGTGACAGAGTGTGCGGACATGGAAATGGTCACAGACCTTCTGGAAATCGATGTGGAGGAGTATTCTCTGGATCGGGCGGCATTTGAAAAGATGGCGTCACAGTACTTAAAAGGATTTCCCACACTGGTGAACGGGTGCCTGAAAGATGCGGGGCTTTCCGGGGAGGCGGTAGATCTGGTGCTTCTGACGGGAGGGCACAGCCAGTGGTATTTCGTGAGGGAGCAGCTTTGCGGGCGGCTTGATCGGTTCGGGGCGGTCGGGCTTGGAAAGATACAGGATGACCCGGAGCGGATCATTCCGGTGCCGCGTCCGCAGGAGACGGTGGCGCTGGGGTTGGTGTACAGTCCGTTATTGAAGGGAAGCCGATTCGCAGGGAATGAGGAAAGCGGGGCTTGGGATGAGTCCATGCGCGTGCTGCCGGTGACGCCGGAGGAGGAGTTTGAGTTTCAGGAAATTGCGGGGACGTATGAGGTTAAGGTGGATATAAATCATAAATATGCTGTAGATGCTTTAGATGGCTATAAAGTGGTGAAATATCAGGGGAATAGAGAAGTTGTCAGTATTCCATCCAAATATAAAGGCAGGCCAGTAGTGGCGATTGAAGCGAATGCTTTTAATAAGCAGCATGAGAATGTTTTCAACAGGCAGGGAAAAAATGTGTTAGCACTTAGACAGGTGGAGATTCCGGGAAGCTGTAAGATCATTGGAGAGAGTGCGTTTGCGAATATATATTGCAATAAAGAGATGTCCCTGAATAAGGTTATTTTACATCCGGGAGTGCAAATCATAGGACTATCTGCTTTTGAGTATAATGTGCAGCTTTCGACACTGGAATTACCGAATGGTTTGCTAGAGATAGGTTACGGGGCATTTTCTTATTGCGATATTAAAAAAATTTATATCCCTGCAAAATGTAAATGTATTAGGGATCATGCATTTGTATGTAATTATAATCTTTCGGAAGTCTTTCTTTCGGCGGATGCCAAAATGAAGAATATTGGTGAAAACGCATTTTCGTATTCAAAGGTGGAGCGAATTAAATTGCCGCGTAGTTGTGGGTGTGAGAAATTAGTGAGAAGTCCAGAATATATCGGAAAAAAGAGCGGAGCAATATTGCCAAGTTCGGAAGAATTGATTACTATTGAATATTATTAAAGCAGCGATTATCTCGTCATTAATCGCGTCAATCATGAAAGAATCTCGCCATATAATTGACTTGATTGACCTGATTTGTTAAAATTTGACCAGATAATCATGAAAAAGGAGAAGGCGATATGCTTTTTCGGGAGAGTGAAACCGTAGAACTGAAAGAATCCGTTGTAGATGATATTAAGAAAGAAATCATTGCTTTTGTAAACTGTGACGGAGGCAGACTGTATGTCGGCGTCCGGGATGACGGAACGGTGGCCGGAATTGAAAATCCAGATGAAGCTGCTTTGCAAATCAGCAATATGGCCAGGGATACCATTAAGCCGGACGTAACCATGTTCCTGCAATATGAGACATTGGAGGAAAACGGAAAGCAGATTATTGCCGTCGACATCCAGCGTGGAACGCAGCGCCCTTATTATATCTCGCGAAAGGGAATGCGCCCGGAGGGTGTATATGTCAGGCAGGGATATTCTTCTGTTCCCGCTACAGATACAATGATTCGACAAATGATAAAGGAGACGGACGGCGACCGGTTTGAGGCCATGCGCTGTTTGAATCAGGAACTCACATTCGAGGCTACAGAAAAGGAATTTAAGCTGTGTAACGTAGATTTTGGCAGGCAGCAAAGACGGACGTTGAAACTGGTAGATCAGGATGGGATTTACAGCAATCTGGCGCTGCTTCTATCCGACCAATGTGCCCATACCATCAAAGTTGCTGTTTTTCAGGGAAATGATCAGTCTGTGTTTAAAGATCGGCGTGAATTTACTGGCTCATTGATGCGGCAGATGAACGAAGTATATGATTTTATTGACTTTCGTAATCAAACCCGTGCGACCATAAATAAGCTGTTGAGAACGGATGTCAGGGACTATCCGGAGACAGCGGTTAGGGAAGCGCTTTTAAATATGCTGGTACACCGTGATTATTCTTTTAGTGCCAGTGCGCTGATCAGCATTTATACAGACCGGATAGAATTTATGTCTGTCGGCGGATTGCTGTCGGGTATTGAACTGGAAGATGTACTGGCCGGACTTTCTGTATGCAGAAATCAAAGTCTAGCAGATGTGTTTTATCGGCTGCGGCTGATTGAGGCTTACGGCACCGGATTGAAAAAAATGATGGCGGCGTATGCGGATGAAAGGGAGAAGCCCATAATTAAAACGACCAAAAATTCGTTTAAGGTTACGCTTCCCAATATCAATGCAAAATATAATACGGATATACGGGTAACATCTCGAGGGGAGGTTGCCAGCTCGTTTCCTGTGCCAGATGAGGAAAAAGGGTATGATGATGAGCGTACAATATGGGAGCTTGCCAGAAGCCGGGGAAAGATTACACGGAGCGATGTGGAAAAGCAGCTTGAAGTAAGTGCGTCTACCGCTTCGAGAATTCTGAGACGGATGGTAAAAAATAAAATTTTGATACAGTGCGGACAGGCAAGAAGTACAAAATATACTCTGTCGGAATAGAACAAGAGGAGAAAAGATTGAAAAATCACACTGATGTGCTGATTTTTCAATCGCGAGTTTGTGACGGCGCCACAAAATCGGAATCGCAGCCGAGAATTTGAGATTCTCGA
>DLAA01000036.1 GCA_002493835.1 Lachnospiraceae bacterium UBA7060
TAGCAAGTCAATTACGGGCATAAACTACACAATGTTCTCCGCAGTTTTTTGTGTATTTTATGGCTATTTCAGGCTGCCCATGGAGGCTGCCGTAATCTGTGCGCCAAGCCGGAAGCCGTCTTTGAAACCCTCGCAGATGATCTTACACTCAAGGTCGGAAGCGTCGTCCAGCAGTTTCTCCAGCAGTGCCTTCCCCTCATCATCCAGCAGCCCTTTCAGGCGTTCGATCTCCCCATCGATGCGGTCGGCAATCTCTGCCATCTCCGGCGTCCTGTCGTTCCGGTTCTCCCAAGGCACAATCTCCCCGAAATAAATCTGTTTCAAAATGTCCTGCTCCATCTATTCATCCTCCTTTATCCTGCACACCTGTAAGCGCGCAGGAAGAATGACAATTTTCTTCACTTAAAATGACAATTCTTTGTATTTTAGAAATTTAAATAGAATACGCTCCAAAATCCTCATATTGAATGGCCTTTTAACCCTCATTTTCCGTCGGTTCAACTCCTGTTGAATCATCTTCCACCGCTTCTTTCCCACAAAATTTCTCATCAATATAATTCTTCAATTCTTTTATACAATCATCTGTATACTGTAATGACTGCGCCAAAGCCTCCTTTGCTGCCATTGTTCTTATAACCATCACATCTGGTCTTTGTAGCATTCCATCATAATCTAATTGGAATTCATATATAACCCCATTTCCCGTCCCTAAATAGGTTTTACCATCATTCTCCAAAATTGAGGTAACTTCAACATCATCATATACTGGCATTTTATCATTTTCTGCAAGTCCAATTTTGAGTATGTCGTCAGTAATATTTAGATACCACGTATTTGTACTGTCTTTATACAATAGCCCGTATTTACCACCTATTGGCAATATACGGGCCATACTGAAATTCGAAGCGTCTAAATCGGACAGTCTATAACTGTAACTCATAAAAGTATTTCCATCTCTTGAACGGCAGACAGAATATCCCCTTGGAACATCATCAACATAGGCTACACACCAAAAATATCCATCTACATGCATATATTGTTTCAATTTCCTATCAAGTATTTTACAACTTCCTGACAAATCTACCTGTACACTACTAACGTTATCATATTCCATATAGATTTTGTCGTCTGCAATAAATCTTTCCGCCGGCACGAAAGCAACATATCTTGGTGTATTAATCTCTTGTTCAAGACTTCTATGCCAAATAGATATATCCTTTAATGACTCGCATACAAATATATTGATATACACTTTCTGATCATTATTCGTTATCCTGAGCCAACTTACAACTATCTGCCCCATTGAATTAATAAATAACCCAACATTCCTTCCGCTGCTTTGTTTCCCTGGAATTGTAACTTCTTCGTATTCCTCAAAATCATTTGTTGCATATAATTTGTCGCCTTTAATATCCATTATATAATATCTGTCATCTGCATAAACAATGTGCGTTGCCTGTAAGGGTGCTTTATCCTTTTGTATAAAATCCATGTTTTTCATATCTAGTCCGGATAATACATGGCGAATATTTAAACCGCCGTCATCCACATATACAAAAAACCTATTATTTATTATTTCCATTTTGTAAATTCTACCTGATGCACCTGTCACAAAACTATTCTGGACCAGCTGCACGCTGGAAGCCTCACCTTTAGATATAAATGTAAGATTAGTTTTACCGACCATAATCTTCTCCCTTCCTAACCTCAATCGTACAGTTTAATTTCCCGCCAAAGCTTGATGTAGAAATAAATAAAATGTATCCATTATGGGATTCCACATAGATTGCGTGTCCCATGGATTCTTCTATAGAAATTGCATCAAAATAAGCCGTACACAGACAGTCCTCATCCACCAGTTCGTTTTCCAGCCTGAACTCTCCATTTTCATCAAAAGTTATCTCTACATCCCGAATAACAAAAGACTGCCCTTTGATCTGAAGCAGTAATGCATTTACTTCCTCCTTCTCCGCCCTGATAATTTCCCCATAGGTACCCAATACAATCTCCATGCTGGACATACGGTTCTCCAAAGGTTCTATATCAAACGCGTTTAGTTTAAGGAGAAATTCATTCTGGCTTTTAATAAGGCTATATGCCTCATCAAACTTACGGTTCTGCTCTGCTATCGTCTCCAGAATAACCTGATAATTTGCTACGATTGCCGCAAACACTGTCTCCGATGGATCAATATCCACTTCGGCCCCTGAGACAGCGCCTTCTACAATCGGCATTGAATCCATTGCTGAGGTAAGTATTTTATTCCCAAACACCCCAAATACACCTATGTATAAGGGAGACGCCTTTACAATGGCTGGTGCTGGTATATAACATTTATTTTCATTATCAAGGACAGCATAATATACCTTCTGCCTTTCTTGATAGAATACTGCTGTTTTAATATACCCCTCCCAGCTCTCATCAAATTCAAACCGGCAGGAATCATAATTTACATCCCCGGAAGAAATGACTTCCCTGTTTTGAATCGTGAGGAGTTGCTTATCCAGTACAATTTCAATCTGTGCCATTATTACTCCTTTCCATCTGATGTTTATGGTATCTCCACACTGCACCATCACATATGCCTGCTAACACGCCATCTAATTTATGCATTTAGCTAAAATATTGTTTGAAAGTTTATAGTAAATCTCCCCGCCTATGCTATAAAATTCGTTATTATTTAGCGACGCACTCCCAAAATAGCAGTTATTTAACTTGAACCTTCCTGGTTGTGCCACACATTCAACCAATGTAATTTCCGTATCATTGCCATTTAACTGCATAATCTTAGTCAACTGCATACCAAATATTATAGCCGACTTATAGTCTGCAAATATTTGATCATGTTTTATCACATATAAAGAAGAAGTGCCGCTCGCATTTGTATAAGAAGCCACAAGGTGAATCTGTTCACCATCCTTTAAATCTGTCCCCTTTCCTACAGAAATCCCATAAAGTTCACATGCTGGATCAGAAAATTTTCCGACATAAATATTGAGTACACTGTCAACATCACCTTTTAACATAACATAGAACTTGTAATTTAGCCCCGAAAATGGATTTGCTCCATTAAGACTATTTTCATATAAAGTTATCCCATTTGCATAATATCCAATATATCCATTCTGGTTAAAGACATAAATCTGAATGGAAACACCGTCTATGTTAAGAATACTTGCCTCCGGATTATATGCACATGCTATGCCTGCCTCTTCCAAAGTACTTTTTATTGCTGCGCACAATACATCCGTTTGATTATAATAATAGTTAGTGCTTCTATTTGTAGCTATATTTTGTATATTTTTATATACACTGTTTGATTCAATCGTACCCGCAAAATACTTTCTGTAATACACTTTGCCGCCTACCCCTCTTCCACAGTTACAGTTATCTCCTCATAAGATTTTACAACAGCTGCTTTATCAGAATACATTCCAAAAATATCAGCTCTTATCTGCGGTACTCCTTCTGCTGCTGTCATGGAAAAGCTTACAAGCTGTTTCACCAGGCACCCTCCCCCACCTGTACCGCCCTGAATCAGCCTGATATTCTCCGCCATCTGTTCAAAAGTATCCCCAGCGCTGGTATTTATACCCTTGTCAGTGACCGCCAGCGCAATCAACTTTTTCCCCTCACTGACAGATTGAAAAACCTGTTTTATTACAAGTGCATCGACCAGCTTCCCAAACTCTTCATTCTCCTGCACTGCTGCAGGCGAATCCAAAACCATAATTTCTTTCCCGTCCCCTTCCAAGGGAACTGCCTGCCACCGGCCATCTTTAAACTGCAGGACGGCCCCTTCTACACCATCTATATCCTCTATTTTGACGGTGCCATCCTTTCCCTGCTCGCCTTTCAAAGATGCAAGCCATTCTTCCGTGCTTCCAATAAAGCCCTCAACTAATGCTATATCATAAGCAGACTTCCCTGCATCCCCAGGCACTCCTTTCAGAGATGCAAGCCATTCCGCCTCGGTACCTGCGAACCCGCTGCCTAAAGCCACTTCATACGCCGTCTTTCCTGCATTTCCCGGCTCTCCCTTAAGGGATGCAAGCCATTGTTCTTTATTCCCTGCAAACCCATTTTCTAAAGCTGCCTCATAAGCAGACTGTCCCTCATCCCCCGGCGCTCCTTTTAAAGAACCAAGCCACTCTTCCTCAGTCCCCTCGTAACCGTTATCTACAGCCACCCTGTATGCAGATTTTCCATCGATTCCCGCTTCCCCTTTCAACGATGCAAGCCATTCTGCCTCAGTCCCATCAAACCCTGCACCTAAAGCGGATTCATAAGCTGTCATTCCCGGGGCTCCCGAACAACCTTTTAAGTTAGGCGTGTCAAAGCTGCCTGCCGCCGTCTGGATATTCAAAATATATGTATCTTCCGTTTCTGTATCTACGCTGATCACAGGCGCGGCAGCCCCTGACATATTTATTATTTCCTTTACTTTTGTCTCCGTAATGTAATTTACATCATTATTGAGCTGCCCGACATCCTTCGGTATAGCCGCCTCTATTTCCTCAACAGCTTTTATGAAGCTGCCTTGGCGGATTTTATTTGCATCTGTCAATACCATCTTAACCGCCCCAAGGGTATACTGTGTATTTTCCGGGGCATCTATATGAATTTCCGCCTTGCTAAGCAAATAGTAAGACTCTACTCCATGCAGCTTAGAAATCACTTGTACATAAGTACATACGTTTAATGCCTCAGCCTGCTCATCTGTGAGGTTCAAATCAATTGCCCGCACTTCGATCGTTTTCTTTAAAACGATTCCAGATTTAAGCCTATCCTGCGCCCTTATTAACAAATTTTCTGGCAAAGTCACATCATCCCAGATGCTTTCGTCAGGATCCGCATATATGACTCCGTATTCTGCCGCCTTTTCCTCATCAATGATATAATCTTTACCATCATTCACGCTGGCTATGTTGATTCTCTTCCCATTAATCGAAGCCCCCTGCGGCCTGATCGCCGTATAGGTTTCTGCTGCAGATGTGTTGATCAGAAGATCTATGATATTCTTCCCAAAAGAAATAGGCTGTCTAGATATCCCCTTGTAATCGTCCAGCCAGTCGATATAATCTCCATCTGCTTCATATCTTACCTGCAGGTGGCCTCCCAAAGCACTCTGGAAACATTTTTCCTTTAACGCATTCCATGTCTTTAGTGCACTTTCGCTGCTTCTTACAATATAATCATTATTGTCTTTTACTGTCACATCGCCAACTAAAAATCTCTGTTTTTCGCCGACCTGGCTGTTATGGTTTTCGATGATCCGCCTAAACAGCAGGTCTGGGGAGCCGGAAAAACTAAATTCCGGGAAAATGGAATCATTCAGAAATGCCAGTTTCCCCTCACACTGTATCGCCTTTATGTTGTCAATATTGCTGTCATCGGATATAATCCGTCCTTTCCAAATAGTCCTCCCATCGTTTTTTACCTGTATCAGTGTAGCCAGTTTTCTTAAACTGTCAAATAACGGATGTGTTGATATCATATTAAAGGAAAGTGTACCGGCACTGTTGTCCTCCATAGACAATACG
Source organism: Lachnospiraceae bacterium UBA7060 (assembly GCA_002493835.1). Lineage (GTDB taxonomy): Bacteria > Bacillota > Clostridia > Lachnospirales > Lachnospiraceae > UBA3282. The sequence goes on from DLAA01000036.1 coordinate 5,544, forward strand.
ATATTATACAGGCAGAGTTCTTCAACATCTGGAGTATAAATCAAATTGTCATCTGCATAAATTGTATACATTACAGCGCTCCTTCCTGATATTGGAATAATATGGTCCCTTTACCCTCCACCCGGAAACGGTTGTAGCCCTGTTTCAGGACAATATCCGCCATCCTGTATTCCCCTGACGGCAGCTGGTATCGTTTATTTTCAAAGGTAAGCTGCATCGGATCCGAAACCGTAATCTTTGGAATGGTCCGCATCCGCTCATTTAACAGTACAATGTTGCTGGCCCCGCCGATCTCTTCCTTATGCCTTGTCAGTCTGCTTTTATATTTGTACGGTTCACACGCCGCAGTCATTTCGACTTCCAACAGGTTTCTATTCACTAGCGGATCCCCGACACTGCAGCGGCCTATATAGTAAAAGGCATCCTCCCGGTCAAGAATAATTTTCTTTTTCTGGCCATGCAGTGTATTAATCAGTGCATCAATCTTATTCTGGTCCTTTGTGGTAAACTTAAAGCTGATCTGCCTGTTAGCATATTTGACCTCCCCCAGACTCTCTGTGATATCAAGCACCCCGTCCATGCCCGGCAACTCAATCTCCTTGATCTTAGCTACAGGCGTTGATACGCGGGCATAATTCATAATAAGATCTGTAGTATCTCCCACATGCAGATTGTCAAACCATACTCCATCCATCACTTAATCCTCTCATCCTGTCTGGATATTTCTCCAAGCTTTGCGTTCATTCCTGCTGCCAGCGCACCGACTGTGGCCCCTGTATCGAGCACAACCTGCATACCTGCAAGTTGAGGTAAATACCTGTTCAACATGCTTAGAATAGTCTTTAAAATATTCGCCAACCTTTCATCCCGCTCCGCAACGGCACTTCGTATATAGTCCTGCAGAACAGAGATTGGTGCAATAGCCTCTGCTCCTGCCTCACCGCCTGCCATAATATTTCCCGTTGCCGGATTGACCCCGAATGCCGTGGGTTTTGTCATTACACCACCTTCGGCATACCAATCAACACCAAAATGCGGTATGGAAGGCGGATTCAATGAGAAAGAACCGTCTATCTTGAAATGGGGCAGTTTAATATCCGGCAGTTTCCATTCAAAGTTGAAAAACCCTTTGATTTTTTCAACAATATTGTGTACTGTATCCTGACACTTGGAAAAAGTACTGGTAATTTTATCACCAATACTGGAAAATTTTTCATGTATGTTATTCCCCATCTCGGAAAATTTGGACACTGCAGTATTTTTAAGGTTCTCAATGGCAGCACTGCCTTTTTCCCTGATATTGTTGAATCCTTCTACCCCTTTCGCTGCAACCTCGTTCAGCTTCGCCACGGACTCCTCTTTAAATTCATGGAATTTTCTTGTTGCACTGTCTTTGAACTGGCTGACATTGTTCACCGCTGCTTCTTTGAATTCCTGGATTCTTCCCGTCGCCTTTTCTTTCATTTCAGTCACTTCCGAAACGATCTTCTCCCTGGCCTCTTCAAATTTCTGGCCCCACCGCTCCTTCAAATCTGCAATCTTCTCCGAAGCCTCCTCCTTCAGGTTATGGAAATCTGTTACTACCTTTTCTTTCATTTCAGAAACCTTGGCAGAAGTTTTCTCCCGAAGCTCTTCAAAATGTGCCACTGCACTATCTTTTAAGTTCTGAATCTTTTCCGCCGCCTGCGTGCGGAGTTCCTCAATCCTGGCTGTCGCGTTCTCCTTTAATTCAGAGAACTTTTCACCAGCCCTCTCCTTCATCTCCTCAAATTTTTCAATGGCGTTCTCTTTGATCTCATGGTATTTTTCTACAACCGAAGTCTTCAGCTCTTCTGTTTTTTCCTTCAGACTGTCAGCCATTCCATGGTATCTTTCCTTGATCCCCTCTACTAATTCGTGGGTTTTCTCTCCGATCTGGTTCCATTTCTCTGCTACAGCCGTTTCAACACCCTCTACTGCAGAAAATACGCTTTCTTTGATTCCTGTCCATTTTTCTTTAATGGCCTCTACCGTTTCACGGGTACTCTCCTTTATCTCATTCCATTTTTCGCTGACCTTCTCTTTCAGCTCGTGGGCCTTTTCCTTTATTGTGTCCCAATTCTTGTACAGCGCAACACCTATGGCAATTACAGCGCCAACCACGCCTATAATAATCCAAACCGGGGCCGGTACCGCTGCCAACATAGGTAACAGGCCGCCCCCTATCTTAGTAACAAGGCCACCTATACCACCAATCAGTTTGGTCCCGCCTGCAAACAGGGTCTTTCCGACAGATATAACGCTCCCAGCACCACCGATCAGCTTACTTCCCACTGTGATCAGCGTTCCTATCCCTGAAACGATTTTTCCTACAACAGCCAGAACCGGCCCAGTTGCCGCCGCAACCCCGGCCACGGTAAGGATCATTTTTTTCGTTCCATCGTCCAGCCCCGATATCCAGGTACACAGGTTTGAAAGCCACTCTACACCCTGGCGCAGATACGGCATAATCAATGTTACAAACTGTATTGCCAGCGCTTCCAGCTGGGACTTTAACAGCGTGATCTGCCCGCTCAGATTGTCATTCATGGTATCCGCCATATCTTTTGCCGCTCCGTCTGCAGAATCAATGGCCTCCGCCAGTTTATTAAAATCACTGTCACTCGCATTGATAATCGCAAGCATTCCCGACATGGCCTCTTTTCCAAACAGGGTAGCCGCTGCCTGGGCCTGTTCTTCTTCACTTAATCCCTTAAATGCACCCCGTAAGGTGGTCAAGACCTCCCTGAATGACTTCATGTTCCCGGAACTGTCTACCAAAAGCTCATTATAAACACCTGTAGTTTCATTTTCCCCAGCCTGGGCAGCAGAAAGGTCATACATGGCAGATTCCAGATTATTTTTCGTTTTTTCCAGATTTAACGCTGCCGTCTGTGCCTGTGAGGAATTTACCCCATATTTCGCCACCGCATCATTATACTTAATCTGGGCTTTCTCCATATCTATGGTCTTATTTTCAACCTTAGCCTGTGCTTTCTGGAGTTTCCCATCATCAATAACGTTTGCCGTCTCTTCTGTTGCTAGGCCAAGGGAAACCATAACTGCAATCATATCATCTGTCGGTTTTACCAGATTCGTCAGGGATGATCTTAATGACGTGCCTGCCTGCGACGCCTTTATTCCGCTATTGGCCATCAGTCCAACCGCTAAAGCAACATCTTCCGCGGAATATCCAAGCGACCCTGCCACCGGTGCGACATATTTAAATGTTTCTCCCATCATGGAAACATTTGTGTTAGCGTTGGAAGATGCTTTTGCCAAAACATCTGCAAAATGCCCGGAATCGGAAGCTGACATTCCAAATGCAGTCAACGCGTCTGTCACAATATCAGAAGTAGTGCCCAAATCTTCACCCGATGCCGCTGCAAGATTCATAATTCCTGACAGGCCGCTTAACATATCATCTGTCTTCCAGCCGGCCATCGCCATGTAAGTGAGCGCCTCCGCTGCCTGCGATGCGGAAAATTTTGTTGTTTCCCCCATCTCTTTTGCCAGATTTTCCAGTTTTGTAAAGTCCGATCCTGTAGCTCCTGAAATAGCTGCTACCTGTGACATCGTTGATTCAAAGTCCGCTGCCGTCTTAATTGCTGCTGTGCCTACTCCTACAATCGGAGCCGTTACGCCAAGTGTAAGTTTGGATCCTATACCGGATATCTTCTCACCGGCTGCCTGAAATCCAGATCCCACAGATTCCACTTTAGACATCACAGAGTCAATCTTCTCGCTGAATCCGTCTGCATCCAATACAATTTTTCCAACCAGTGTAAATAGGTCCATATGCCACCTCTTAAAACGGATGAAATCTGGAGAGTATCCCCTCTGCCTGTGCCACGGCCTCTTCCGGCGGCAATTCCTGCCTGTTACCCGTCATGCCGGCGCTACCCGCAGGAGCCGGATCCTGCAATATATCCGCCTTCCATATGCTGAATGGTCTGTCTTCCAATAACGCTACAGCTAAATAGAGCTGCCAAAGTTTATCCTCATTCACCTGATCAATCAGGTTTTCAATAAACTCCGGCAGCATCCCATCTGCTATCATTTCATTTAAAACTGGAAAGGGATCTGCATATCGCGTTGACAGCAAATCCCAAAAATGAATGATTCCTATTCGATAAACTTCATCGCAGCCCTGATAAAATTTACCACATTGTTTTCTGTGACCACATCCATGACCATCTGCAGGAATACATCCAGATCCAGCCGGCTCACTTCATCCCTGGAAAGACCTGCCAGACGTCCTATAAACTCGAATACATCATTCATGCAGCAATCCATCTTCAAAAGGATCTTGTTTGCAATCCGGGTGGCCACAGCTGCCCCCATAATAAAAGCGTCTGTATCCTTCTCCCCGCTTTTCTCAGGATCCTCTGCCCCAAGCTTTTCTACCGGTTTCGGCCCACCGGGATCCACTGCATCATTGACCATCTTCTTTCTGTTCTTCAGCTTGACTAAAAGCGTCGTAAAATCCTCATCGGCATAGCAGGAAATCATCTCATCGATCCCGATCTTCCCAATGATCTTCGCAAACGGTACAATATCACAAGCCTGCAGTTTTCTTAACTTATAAGGTTTCTCTGCCGTCATTTCCTTCACTGCATCCATTATTCATTCCCTCCAGTCCCATTCTGCTGCTCCAAAAAGGAAGCAATCTTTTCCTCCTTATTGCTGCCGGTTATCGTGTAACCACGCGCCTCTGCTATCTTTTCCAGATCCGCCACAGTCATAGACGTGAGCATATCCTCTGTATAGATAACGACCGTCTCTTTCTGCTGCGGATAATAAACAAATACCGGCAGGGTATCGTGGGCATCCTCAAAACCGGCCGAACACTCGAACTTGCACTTAAGCACTGACTTATCCTTGTTCTTCGTGTCCGCCTCAAAACCGGAAGTGCACAGCATGTTTTCCATAATGACGATAATCTCCCGTCCATCCGAAAGGGTACCGATGGCGGCGATGTTGTCAATGTAATCACTATCTTCCAATAGCGCCTTGGTCGTATACAGGTCATATCCCGGTATCTTAGCATCCATCTGTTCTGCCACCATGGTCATCTGCAGGATCTCCGGCGTCATCTCGATCAAGTTTGCCTCGATATATGCCTCTTCGCCCTGCTTGAGCGTCATGCCTCTTACTTTGACAATAGCCCCATCCACCTCGATGTCTTCAAAATCAGATGAGACATGTACTTTAGCGCCGCCTGATGTCGCTCCCAGCAGGTCTCCATACCACTTGCCATCTTCATAATTCAGGTTCGCATAAAGCACCGCCGCATTGATCAGCATGTTTTTAGGCGTAGAAGCTGTGATCCCTGATTTCTTAAATTTTTCAATCAGTTTTCCTTTTCCCATTATTTTTCCCTTTCCAACGCTTCACCTCCAGCGTTATCTGAATCTTAGATAATTCTGTCTCCATATCTGCAGGAAGGTCCGTCAGTATTTCACCAGTCGAAACAAGCATCGTCCCGCTGCGGCACTGGATCAGACGGCCTGTATCTTCCGGGAACAATTCAAGCACCCGCCCTGCAGCCTCATACAGCTGCATATCATCTTCCCCTCGGTAAAACCCGGTAAGAAGGAAGCGGTATTCCCCCTCCCCGGATTCATCACCACCACCCTCTTTGTGCAGTTCACCAATAAAATATGGATACTGGACTTTTCCTCTCCAACGCAAAAATCTGTAATTTACATCTGCAGACAGAATTTCTCCGACCTTTTTAATGATCTCTTTCATGACATCCCCTTGAATTTTTCCTGTGCTGATGCGATAAGCGTATTTTTCAGGGCCATATACGCTTTAAATAACGGCCTAATTGGCCTTTTACCCCGTGTAAAATGTTTCTGCCCTTTCTCATCCACATACCACCAGCCGCCTTTTCTCCCATTGCCGTTCAGGGCATACTCACCGGTGCCGAATTCCTCCCACACCGCATTTTCGGAATCAGAAGCCACGGCTCCTTCCAGCCCCGCTTCGTCTACCACATACCTCCAGGACTGTCTGGTCTTTCCCGTTCTTACACGCTGGTTGTTCCTTACTGCAGATACAAGTTCCCCGCATGCTTCGTGGATCCATGCGACCGCCGTTTTACGGAACTCCTCATTAATCTCTTCCTGATGTGTTTCGATATGAATATCCATTCCCATCTCACTGTCCCCCAATGTATTTCAGGTAGATTTCCAAGTGTTCATGCAGACGCATCACATCATCAAACAGCACCACTTCATAGACTTCACCGTCGATCAGGAGCCTGCTGTTCTGTGTTGTAAGCCTTTCGCCGTTATATTCAGGGATGAAATAATCACAGAGAAAAATATAGTCAGAGTCCTCCACCCGGCGCATCATTTTAATATTTACCCCGCCGTCAACCAGATCCAGCACACCATTTTTGATTGTGAATGCATCTTTCCATCTGATCAGGTCCGACTTATATTCATTCTGTGTAACTTCCTTAACCTGTACTACCGCATTCGTGTTTCCATCAATATGTCCCATACTACCACCTCATCTGTATGTAGGGTTCGATGAACCCGATCAGGGATGCCGGATATCCGTCAAGACTGTTTTGGGCATCCATGTCATAATACGTCACGGAATGCCTGGAAAGCGTTTCCGTCTTGATACCTGTCTTTGAACGCATTGTAAACTCCCACTGAAGCATGTTTAATACGCCCTCCTGTACATCCTCCGGATATACCACCTTAGTGACTGTATTCACCGGGATGTCATACAAAAGCTTATCAAGCTTTATCTGCCCGTCACTTATTTCTGTAATGGTGTATAGTCCCTTATTAACGCCCCCGCTGATCTCAACTGTATCCTCCTTTGCCAGATAAGGACTGCTGCCGATCAACACTCCTTTACAGGACGGCACTTCAAGCCGCACCGCCCTGTCCTGAAAGTTATTGTTTGTCTCGGAACGGATCAGACGCTCGACTGCCCTGATCTTACGCTCCATATCCGCCTCGGGAATGTCAAGCTTCAGATAGGCAAGGGCATCCTTTACTTTCACTATCATAGACACTCCTATTCTGCAGGTTTTACAGTGTAGCCGTCTTTTGCCGCAAACCAGGAAGCCGCATAGGCATCATCCGTCCAGCCTACACCCTCAACAAAGCCAATGCCTCCAATCTGTTTCGTGATCTTATTCCGACAGATGATCTGATATCTTTTCGGGAGCCCGTGAAAAACTACTACCGGATTCTCCCCCGGCTGCTGCCCTGCTGCCCTTACTGCCCCGGAATTCCCCTGCGGCTTTTCTTCCAGCTGCATAAATGCTTCCCCTGTGCCTTCCGTATCCGCAAACGGTTTTCCCTCCGGTTTTTCTCCACGGGACTGCTGCACATCATTTCTTTCTATACCGCAATACTTTGCCAGCATCTCCTCCAATGCAGGTTCCTGCAGTTTCTCCTCCTGCCGGCCTTCCCCTGTGCCTTCCCTTTTTAGATCTGCCGCCTCCATAGGTTTCTCTTCATTGGGCTGCTGCATATCATTTCCCTCTGTGCTGTCATCCTGCACCAGATTTTCCTCCGGTGCAGGTTCCTTATTTTTTCTTGATGCCATAACAGGATCCTCCTATTTGATCTTAATATTCCGGAGCACCGCCGCGCTTCTGGTATTCTTGAGCGCAATCGCCGCCAGCATTTCCACTTCACCTGTCTTGACAGCCCCAGGCGTATTGAAATCCGGAAGGTACTGTGAAATAAATTTTTTGCCTTTCACGGTGACGCCATGGAAGTTATCCAGCCCGATCACCGGCGCATAGATATCCGTCAGACCTGTCACGCTGGTTTCCCCGATCGTCCTGGCAGCAATCGGTACCACCGGAGCCTCCTCATACTTTTCACCGTTCAGTTTGGGATAATACCCCATATCTACAAAAGGGATATCATCATATGCCGCAACCTTATTGCCAAAAGAGTTCTCCGCGTGTGTCAGATATCCAGCACGTCTGGCTGCTGCCTTCAGCTTTGTAATCATCGATGTATTCGCCATAATGCAGCTCGCCGGACCGCTTAAACTTGCAAGGAACTCATCCAGAAGGTCTAAGAGTTTCTTATAATTCTTATCCATGGCGTCAGACGTAGAAAGATCCAAGTATTCCCCTGCGTTAATCTCTGTACTGGTCCCCCGCAACGCCTTATCCAACCCATCAAAGGTGGAGGTGTCAGCATCCGCGTCCCCATTGATAACAGCCTTAGAAAATGCCGTACAGGTAGCCTTGATTTTAGCTTCCGTCTGTCTCGCCACCTCAGAGACTTTCCCTGACGAGTTTTCAATCACACGATCGATCTGATACGCGCCGCCGAAAACCTTCACGTCTACAGACTGTTTCTCCCTTGTCGTCTCCTGCGGCGTATATTCTTTATTAATCTCTCTAGTACCTGCTAAAGCCGGAGTCTTCTCGCGCAGATAACTGTACGTCAGTGTAGACCCATTGCCGTTAGCTTCGAGGGCATCATCAAAGACCATCTTATCCAACAGCAGGGAATTTCTCCGAAAGCTGTCAATCACCTGTTTGTCTACATGGTCTGCCCTTCCCTGTCTGAACTGCTCTAACGTTACCATACTTCAATCCTCCTATTCTTCATCTCCAGCATATTTCTGGGCAATGGCTTCCTCCAGCGTCTGCGGTGTGACATCATCTGCATCCCCTGTCTCCAGCTTCTTAATCCCCGTCCGGACCAGCGGATCAGCGTTTGACTGAGGTTCTGCAAACTGTCCTGCATGACTCTTTTTCAAATTTGCCACCAGCTCATCCACGCCTGTCACCTTACCGTCGTCATCAACCTTGACCTTTTTGATCTCCCCGGTCTTTTCCGCCTGGTACATCAGATAATCTACATCTGCCGCATGGGCTTTCGTGAGCGCCACGATCAGCTGGGTGTTAATCCGCCCCTGCCGCACTGTCTCCTGCAGCTTTTTGATCTCCTCTGCCGCCGATGCATCGGGCAGGTCTGCCGGTTTTTTCTTTGCGTCCTCCTGCAGCTTTGTCTTTTCTTCCTGCAGTTTCCTGATCGCCTCCTCAGGGTTCTCCACTGATGATACATACAGCTTATTAGTTGCCAGCTCATCCATGACGGCCTTGATCTGTTCGTCAGTGTAACCCTGTTTTTTGAGAATTGCTTTTAAATCCATCTCCTGTCCTCCTACTGTTTTTTGTACTAAAAAAAGACCCGGAGGTCTTTTTCTGGTTTATAAAATCCTGCTGCGCAGGAAGTTACCTAATCTGTTATTTCTTCAAATTTAATTCCCGGGGCACACTCAATATCTTCATCTTCCCACATCTTTTCCGCTGGAATTCCATCGGGGAAAGCCTTGCAGATATCCTCTGTGTCGTTTTCTATGAAATGCCTGCAGTAATCGCATTTGGGCTCCTGTAAACTCATCTTTTCCATCTCTCGATATATTCCTTCAAAATATTTTTGGCCGCGTCAGGAAGCTGCTCCCCGCGCCGCGCCCTGACAAACGCTTCTGCTATGCCGTCATTCCCAGTCGGATCCTTGTCCCCATACTTTGACATCCCGCGCAGCTGCTCTCTTAAACTTTCTATTTTTTTACGCCGGCGATGGTATTCTTCATCTGTGAGACAGTCCTGATAACACATGCAGTGCGCCATTTCATGGGCGATATAATCTTCAAGCGTCTTTCCGGCGAAACGTCTTCTCTCATATCTGTCCGACAGCAGATTCTGTATCCTAATAAAATCGGCGTCCTGATTGATCACCATATCAATGATGCCGTCATGATATCCTGTAACGAAAATATCCCTCTTCTCTGCTGGCTCCACATAAATACCGTGCAGGCCGATGATATATTCATTTTGAAGTTTCAATAACGCTTTGTCAAGTTCCTCCTTGACCGCCTGATCAATTCCCTTAATCCGCAAGACAGCTTCCGGAAAAGATGCTTCCTTTCCCATATTTGATATGTAATCAAAATATTTTCCTTTCCACTCCCTGTAAGTATCTGATTTGATACTCACTACTTGCCCTGCCGCCCTGCTGTAACGGTATTCCTCGCTATTCAGGTTCCACCGCGCCCGCTGGTTCATACAGCACCGGCACTGGATATCCTCCTTTGCAATCCCGAAACCTCCAGGATACATGGCTTTCGCCCCGGAAGACGGGATTACAAACTCCTCCTCCAGCTCCCGGACCTGCCCGTCCAGCTCCACATGGGTCTCCCTGGTCACGCTGTCCAGCGTGGAAATCCATTCTTTTACTACGTCCGCACCCTTGCCTTTTGCCGCAGTCATACAGTCCATTTCCGACTCGCTGGTAACCCGGTGCCCCTCTGTCCTGGCAATCACACAGGCCCTCCCCAGGCTGATGCCCGCCCGCAGGGATATCTGCCTGGCAATGGATGCATAATCCCTTCCAGTAGAAAACCCCCTCGCTATCTCCGCCTTTACCGTCTCCTTTAACTGTTCTACATTTTTATACAGCCTGCCTGAGAATTTAAGCCCTTTTGTATCCTTGTTGATGCATTTTTGAACTTTATTTTCATCGGCCTGCAAAAGCAGATCCACCCCGTCACCATGCATCCCATACAGGCATCCCAGATACGCCTCATGGTATACCTGGTCGAGATACCCGGACATATCTTCTACGTTTTGTTCCCCAAGCCTGCTAAGGATTGTCTGGAGCTGGGCCTCCAGCATCATCTGATATTTCATTTGATAGATGTTTTCTTCCTTAAAAGAAGGGTCTTCTTTCATTTTACGTACTTTTGTCTTTATCTCTGCCAGGGCATCCTTATAGTTTTGTTTCAGGCACTCAGTAGCCTTTTCCTCATGATCCAGAAGCGCCAGCTGCACTTCCCTCTGCCTCTTGTCCATGTAACAGCTCCCTGACCATCTCTATCTCCTGCGGCTGCATCTTTTTCTCTGCTGCTGCCTGATAATCAATTTCCAACACCCTGCACAGTTCCCTTAAAAGAATATCCGAATCTATGACTGCCTCCGCATCGAGGAGCGCCCCCACCTGCTCCCTTTGGGTCTCCGCATCCAGCTTCCTAATCTCAGCATCTTCCTTCTCATCCGTAGGCACCACTGGATCAATTATAATAGTCACGTCATCTGTGGTATATGAAGTGCCTTCCCGCGCATTGATCTCATCTATAACGATCTGCAGAAGCTGGCGGAGGAATTTCTTGATATTCCAAATCAACTTCCTGCTTTTCATATCTAACAGGGTGTACCTGCTCTTTAAGATAATATTTGTGATATTCCCATCCCCTGTCTGGGAGGGGTTGAAGGCAAGGGCCGTCCGGTAGATATTCTTTTCATCCTCTGCCATCTTTGCCATTCTGGCTTCATAAGGGATGTCTATGGTTTTAATGTCCAGATCCCCTTTATCACCGACGCCGACAACCTTCCTCGCCTTGACATTCATCAGCATTTCATCATAATCCTGCCCCTTGAATCCTCTGACTACATAGATACCTTCGTTGATATCCTGCAGGTTATTGGAAAGCCCGCAGTCCATCAGGTCATAGTCGTCTATGATCGGCTTGATCTGGTGCAGCCCGGAGAGCTGCTTTCTGTTGTTATCCAGGCGCAGAAACGGGATCCTGTCACATTCCTCATAAAAATACGCCGTCCCTGCCCGGTACAGAACATGTGGGCAAGGATTAATCTTCACATTAGGGTCCAGATCCAGAGCCCCGCCTATCTGCAGGTAATACCAGGTCATATCCTTATTCCAGACTTCCACACGGATGGCCAGCTTCCCGTCTTTGACCCGTACAGGATAATAGCGGATGATATAATCATTTACCGTATCTGTTCCTTCCCCGTCCTTAACCTCCACAATACCAAGGGAATCCGCATGGGCGAAGCAGGTGTATCCTTTTGCATCGCGGTACCAATAGATATAGCCAAAGCCCCTGACCACTGTGTCAATCAAAACTTCTTTTAATTCTCCAACAAATGTGTCACCAAAATATGGTTTTAAAGACTTCTCCAATTCCTCGTTGTCTGTCTCAAACTGGATCCCGTTTGACAGGATATAGGCAACTTCCTGCTCCGCAATCTCATGGAAAAAGGGATGCGGTATGCGGATATTGCTCTTTGTAAAATCCTCAACCAGCTTCCCTTCCTTATTGACATAATAGATCCGGTATTCCAGGATATCATGCTTCCCGTCATAATACCGCTGCCCGCACCTTGCCTGCTTTTTACGTCTGCTGCACCTGTCTGCCGCAATGGCCGAAGCGATCCTCCCTGTATCCAGCATCTCCTGCCCCATCCTTCCTCAAATTCATGCGGAGAATGCTGTATTTTAAGCATTCTCTTGAGTGAAACGGAGCTGTTAAGCAGCTCCTAGAACTTCTTAGCGAAGCAGCCTCTGCTGCTAAGCTTTAGAAGTTCTTTTCACTCTAATACAGCCAGTTGTCTGACTCTTGCCCAATCTTCTCGCAGATACCCGTGGTGGCATCCGGGGCATCATCATGGGCGTTGTTACCCTTTGCCTGATATGTTTTCATTGCCATATAGTAGGCATTCCACTTATTTTTCCAGTTTCGCGGATAATAGATATGCTCCTGCACCCATGTTGCATTGCTCCGGATCCTCGCCTGCTTGTTGGCACCCTGGAAAAAAGTTTCTATGTGGGTGAAATTCGAAAAATACTTTTCCCGCAGAATCCTCTCCACCGAACGGGCAAATCCGACACCTCCATTATTGCTCTCGATATCCGCCCAAGAGACATGGAAACGGTACAAAGCCGCTGCCACTTCCTCCTCTGTCACACTCATATCCTCGTCCGTGAAAATGATATCCAGCACATAAGCTTCCATCCGGTAGGCACCATAAATGATGTTACACAGGAAGTCGTCTCCCTGATCGGCAGTATCACAGTAACTTTTGATCTCTTCCAGCAGCACATTTCCGTCGTCATCCCGTGGCAGATCGTCGTATTCCTTGAAGTCCTTGTACAGCGAATTGACCAGATCCACCGGCTCCTGCTGGTAGTTCGCCATAAAGATGGCCAGCGACATCTTTGCTTTTTTCTTCCTATACGAAGTAAAGCTGAACAGTTCCGGGCAGAGCATTTCCTTTGTCTGTTCATTCAGGCAGGCTCTCATCTTAAGCACGTACCAGTCGCCGCCGTCCTCTTCAGACAGCACCCTGCCTATCAGGTCACGGCTGTTCCATCTGGTAAAGTTAAGTATTTGTATGGCATCCTCCTCCAGCCTGGACAAAAACGTGTCTGTATACCATAGGTACTGTGCATCGAGAAAAGTATCATTAAATGCCTCCAGGTGGGTCTTTATCGGATCATCTATGATCGCGATGGTGCCGCCGACACCTGTAAGCGTACCGCCAAACCCGGTGCCCAGGTAGGAAAAAAACTGTCCTTCCAATGACCACATCTGTTTCGCACTGTCGCCATGCTCGATATGTACATCCGGGAAAATATCATTAAATACAGTGAACCTCTTATCCGCCTTGGTGGCCTCTATGCCGTCCCTGACATTGACCGAAAATCTTCCTGCAAGAGTCTCATTATAGGTAACCGCTATAATCTTCTCTTCCTGATTTTTTCCAAACACCCAGTCGCAAAATTGTGACAGGCTATAGGATTTCCCATGCCGGGGCGGAATATCTATTGCCAGACAGCGGCAGGTCCTATATTCAACCCCCGCCGCATCCAGCTCCGCTTTTTTCCCCTTCGTGACAATCCGCCAATTATTGTCTGTTCTTCTCTTGATAATGCGGTGTTCATATACTGCCTGCAGAACCTCCGCCAATATCTTAAGATGCGGTCTTGTTTCTTTAAAAAACTTAGGATTGATCAGCTTGTTATATTCCCACAGGGAAGCCTCTGCACGTTTATATTCTTCCGGCACATTTTTTCCGGCACTATTTACTTTTGCTTTGTACTCTGATGCAAGACTTCTCATTGCAGATCCCCTATCATTTCCACCGTAATAAGGATCCGGCCGCTGCCGGATCCCTTAGTAATACTTTTCCCGCGACAGGATCATAGCTGCCACATCATGTTCCCTGCGGAGCGTCTCCCCTGTCACGGCATCTTGCATCCTGTATTCCTGGTTTTTCTTACGCTTATATTCCTTCCGCCGTAAAGCACTTGCCCCCTTACGCCTTTCGCATTCCGTTTTATATTCGGGCAGGGACTTCAGGTAAGCCGAAACAGACTGCCTTGATATTTCCAGATAAGCAGCGACCTCCCCTACCTTCATCCCTGACTCCAAATACAGTTCCCTTGCTTTTTCCCTCCATGGCATCTTTCCACCTGCTTTACATTTTTGTCCCCATATTTTTGGGCGCACGAATGGCACTGCCTTTTTTATGCCCTTAGAAGCCGTTCAACTCCGTTCAATTTGGCTTCAACTAATCTTCATGCACAATACTGCCATCTTAACTTAAAACCGCTTAAAATCGATCCTGCGGCCTCACTGCATCTTTTCCATCTCGGCCTCCGTTTCCTCCGCCAGCAGGATCAAGGTGGAAGCGATCTCCGGGTACGCTTCCCCGAGTTCCCCGTAGACCTTATCCTTCAGGAGATCCAGGGCGACATGCACGGCCCCCCTCTCCTTCCTTGCCTTGATCTTAAGGTTCTCATTGCTGACCTGTGCCCGCTGGAGGGCTGCTATGTTCTTCACAAGCTCCGCACGCTCTTTCGGATCCATTTCATCATCCACCAGGGCCTGCATGATCAGCTGGCTGGCCAGCAGGTTATTGGCCTCGTGGATCTCTGTTGCCGGGCGGTCTACATTATCCTCTGCAAGGAGACGGGCATACTCTGTAGCTACCCGGACGGATTCAAATTTGTTTAAAAACTTGCGCCCATACCGCCCTACGCTGGAAAAATGGACATCTTCCCCGTTCTTCTGCAGATAGGCTGCTATACTCTCGTAAGTTTCCCCGGCCAGCAGCTTTTCCTCCACCTGGCGTTTAAGGCTTTCCGGCAGTGCGTCGATTTTACCGTGGCTCCTGTTGTCTGCCATCCCTGTCACCCCTCATATATCCCGCTGCAGCGCTCCGTATTACCTTCCAGGTAATCGGTACCCTCTCCTGTCAGCCTGACGATCTCACGGGAAAGCCCGAGCCTTTCATTCCCTACCTTTTCCACCGTAACAAGCTTTTTCATCCGCAGGTAATCTACCTGACATTGGATCTCTGCTTTGTCAGCGGAGCTGGAATGGGCAAATGCTGCTGCCAGCACATCCATGCTGCAGCCTGCAGGAGCCGCCTGATAGCACAACCCCAGAATCTCTTTTCGTAAAATCTCTTTTTCTGCTGTTTTGATCAAATCACTCATCAAATATCACCCCTATATCTTCCATATCCTTCTCAGCGAGATTGACTCCGGCCGGAGTCAACCAAATCATGCTGTCGCGCCAGTCATCCTTATCCAGTTCAACGTGGATATATTTTTTCCCATCGCCGCCCAGATAAAAAATAACCTTCCGTAATTCTTCTTCCTGCACAAACCCTTTTGACCGGAGCAGATTTTTGAGCGCACTGATCCGGATATCCGTGCCATATGTCATATACAGTTTTGATATGACTGCCCCGCGAAGCAGCTTAGCCTCCATCACCTTTACCTGATCCATCCCCTATTTTCCTCTCCATGGCATCCATCCGCTGGTCAAGCTTCGTCATACTCCGCTCCATCTTGTTTAAGGATTGGGCGATATTATCCAGGGTCTCTAGCATCCTGTCCTGGCTGGCCATCAGGATGCTTTCCCTCTTCTCCGCCTCGGCGCGGATCAGCTTCTCCCTGCGTTCCGCCTCATCGCGGATGATTTCTTCCCGTTTTGCACTCTCCGCAAGCAGGTAGTCCTCCCGCTCCCGCACCGCCTTGTTCTGTTCTTCCATATTTTTTTGCGAAGTCTCATAAGCCTCCTTGACCCTGTTGTCATCATTCCGGGAACGCTTTATGAAATATCCTACAAATATAATCAAAAGAATTGCGATAAACCCCTTTTCCGCCGCAGCGTCTATCCAGGAGGACGGCACCGCCTGTGCGCTTGCTAAAATCCCATACATACCCATCCTCCTTACAACAGGACATCCCAGGTTTTTGGCCCGACTACACCGTCTGCCGCCAAACCGTGCGTCGCCTGGAATATCCGGACAGCCTCTTCTGTCCTGGCTCCGAAAATCCCATCGGCCTCCACCCCGATTTCCTCCTGCAGCAGGCGGACATATTCATTGCGGTCATTGTAGCGGATGGTTGCCACCATCTGCCCTTTGACCTCATAGGTTTCCATACGTCTAAAGGTGCTGACCCCATAAGATTTACCGTTTCGTGCATCCTGCTGCCAGTAATACTGTTTTGCCCTTGTATCCACATGGACAAAACCGCCAGTATAGTTATACAGGCCGATCCCCTTTGCCCCAATGCCCTGCAGATACTTTGCCACCTCCCTGTTTGGTACGCCGGTGACAGTAAAGTCCGCAGCCTGGCCTTTCATATGGTAAGACGATGTGGCCCCGTTGACGCTCTTATTATGGGACGCCGTCCTGTAGGCGCTTGTGACCGACACCGCTTTTCCAAAATGGCTTCTGACCCGCTGCAGGATTTCTACCAGCCCAAAGTCCAGAAGGATCTCATCGCTACCATCTTTGCAGCGGAACTCCCGCAAAAGGAAGTTGCTCTCCCGTCCATCTACCAGAAGCCGCTTCGATCCATCCCTCCGCAGACTGTAAGAATGTACACCCCCTGCCAGCTTTAGTCCACCCGCAGGAACTTTTTCCGCCACTTCCACCGCACCGCTCTCAAACTCTGCATAACAGTAGGTCTTATCAAACTTCGTATTCAGCCCGGCTATCTGGTAACTGCTTGTGTGCTGCCACATATCATAAGCTGTTTCTTTATAACCACAGCTGGAATTATACTGTGCCACCCATATGCTGTACCTTGCCAGTTCCGCCGCATACAGCCTGGTTTCAAACCAGCTTTTTGACGCATAGACCCCTGCTTTTCTCCCAAGCTGCTTCAATCTTTCACAAAACACCAGAGCTATCTTCGTCCTGTCTGCCCTGGATAGTTTATCCGCCCTTCCGTTCCCTTTTGGATTGGAAAGCTCACTATCATAATAAGTCGGATATGCCGGATCATAACCTTTTGTCATCTCATAACAATACTCTGCTTCCGCAGCCGCCTCCGATTCCGTGACCGCCTGGCTCATAAAATAGAAGCCGTAAGGGATCCTGGCTGCAGTCAGGCCAGCCATATGCTCCTGAAACCTGGCATCCTCCTTAACCACACCCGCACTGTACCCACGGTATCCGACCCGCACGATAACCCCGTCAAAATGGGGCTTTAAAAGCGGGTAGTTCCTAATTACGTTGTACTTTGAAATATCCCCAATGTTCCTTACCTTTGTCATCATCGCCTACTCCCCTGCCCTATATCCTGATATCCCTGATCTGGGTAATGGCCTGCTTTACCTTGTCATACCCCACCATCGCGCCCGCACAGTTTAACAGACACATGACAGCCAGGTATACGCTAGTAAGCGCATTGAACGGGATCTGGCAATTCACATAGTAAAGCGCCGTCCCGCAGCCGCCTACGACAACAGATACAACCGCGACAATAACATTCGACGCATACTGTTTCTTACATGTGTCAAGAATACTCTTCACCAGCTGCGTCAGCAGCGATGTAGCAACCGCCATCGCCGTGATCAGTGCCATCATAACATCAAAAGAAAATACCATAACAAGCTCCTCCATTTCTAAAAATTAAATATAAAAATAGCCACATACATTGCTGTACATGGCTATCTTACCAGGTTGCTCAATTATTGTATTTTTTACGTTACAGTTTATTTTGGAAAGTTCCTCAGACTAAATCCCTATGTCAGCAAAATTCATCTGCCCGGGAATCTGCCTCTTTACGCTACCTTTTACAATCTTATCTCTGACAATGTTATAAACCGTGGACTCGCATACATCATACTTTACAGTCAGCTCTTTAATATTCGTGCCGTCATACTCCTGCAGGATGTTCTGGTACACCCGGTTTTTAACCAGTTCCCGCTTCTGGGGTATATAGATACTGCTGCCGCCAAACATATCCGTGAGACTGATAAGGCCGGCAACCCCAACAGCTTCCGCGATCCCTCTGTGCTGCTCCTGCAGGTCCTCGATCGTCAGGGATTTAAGTATCTCTCTGTCTGGCTTTATCATTATATCCCGCCTCCTCCTATCCTGCAACCTCTTTTTCCTGTTTCCGTTTCCGCATGGCTTTTAGGGCCTCAATCAGGTCACTGGCCGGACCTTTTTCCAGCCATCTGTAATCCGACAGATGAAATCCCGCTTTATCTGATTGTAAAAACCGGTTTAACCTGTCATGATCTGGCTTCCCCTCATCCGTCATCCACCCCAGTTCCTTCATCAGTCCGTAAATATACTGCATCTGCTTCCCCGTCGCATGGTCCTGCCCGGAAGGTGCTTTCCCCTCCAGGGAGTCGATCAATGTAACCGCCTCCTTTTTGGTAAGTTCCTTAACGCTTGATCTGTGCAGCAGCATCTCCATATGTTCATGGAGCAGATCGTTGTCTATCCCCCGTTCCCTTGCCACAGCGTAAATCTTTTTGATCTGGTCATATGTTACCGCTTTTCCCGTCTTTCCCATACCCGCCTCCTACTGTACCGCCTCCGCCAGCGTAGACTGATCCGTTTCATACCAGAAGCTGTCTGATCTCTGCAGATAACCGCCGATCTTTAAAATATCATTTTCCGGATAAGACTTGACCGTATCCTTATTGATGGTTTCTTTCACATTGATGCAGTCCGCCATACCGTTTTCCCTAAGCTTTAAAATGACTTCTGCCGTGTCTGACGGGAGGAGCAGCTTCGTGCTCTGCCGGAACCCCACCGTCCCAAAGGTAAGCTGCTTGCTTTTGCCCTTGAGATCCTCCTTCCTGACCGTCGTAAATTCCTTAATTTTTCCTTCGTTCTGCTTGATCATCTCCTTAAACTGTGCCGCCTTTTCCTCAGCTTCCTTCTTTGCCTCCGCAATAGCCGCATTCATCTCTGCCGTGATCACGCTGAGCTGGTTCTCCGCATCGCCCATCACCTTTAAACACATGTCAACTTCTTCCCAGCTCCTAAGCTGCGGTTCTGTCACTCTCTTTCTTGCCATTTTAATCCCCTCCTGTGATTTTTATTTATACTGTCCGCTTATCCCTGCGCTTTTTCATAAAATCCGGCACCTGCAGAACACCGCCTGTCCGGATGGGCGGCTGCGGTGCAGGATTTATGGTGACATTCGCAAAACTTTTCACACACATTTTCTCCTGGTCCAGCACCCGGAACACCGCTTCCTGGATCATCACGGCCGCCCTTTCCTCCCCGTCCCCATTTCCCTCAAATCTCAATAAAATCTGTTTCATCCTATGCTTCCCCTCCTTCCGCATTTTCCCATATGTTCTTTTCAAGCGCCATCTGGATGGCATCAAAGTCATAATCATGCTGCTTAAACTGGTTAAATTTATTTTCCTGTTTTACCCTGCCCCCTGTATCCTTCCGCTTCTGCAGGTTCCTCATGATGCCGATGGTATAGCTTTCCTTGTACCCAGGGTACCTGGACATATGGATCCGCAGGGCCTCCGCCACCACCTCCCCATCAAACTTATCCCAGCTTCCTTCCACCCGGTCCTTTACCGACTGCGCAATCCTGCCGGATTTCCTGGTCCGGCTTAAGACTTTCCAGTATTCCTCTTTTATCTGCTCCAGGTTATCCATATGCACCACCGCCTTCCTAGCCTATGTTCATCTCCCGCATCATTTTCGTAAGTCCGGGGCTTGTAATTTCCTCAAAAACTGCTGCCGTATTTATAAATACATTGACGGCCCCGCGCATCCCATAGTTGGTCCTGCAGATGCGGTAAAGGAGCTCCAATGCGGTTTCCTCCGTCACATACCCGCCAAAGACTGCCTGCACGTCCTGTTTGGTTATGTTGCTGACAAGCACCTGCCGCCTCATGCCGATCCGGGAAAAAAGCTGTGCAAAATCCGCCCTGCCAGTACCTTTCAGCTTGCTGTAAACCTCGTCATTCCCTATAAAGCAGATACCCACGCCGCCCTCATCCGCGATACAGCGCAGGTGGTTCAGCGCCCGTACCGTCAGGTGCTGGGCCTCATCGATCACCACCACCCTGCCGGATCCTTTCAGCTTGTTTACGATCTCCATGGTCTGTTTCCTGGAAACCCGCTCCCGGACGCCAAGCTGCTCCGCCAGTTTTTCATTTACCCCTGTGATAGAGGAATAAGTAGGCGATATGGTGATCCCGATGGCCAGCGCATTGTTCTCCAGATAATTTTTGAAAGCCATGGTCTTACCGATCCCGGCGTCCCCATAAACCACGGATATCTTTCCCTGCAGATGGGAATATTTGATCGCGTTGATTACGTTCCGGCTGATAGTTGTCTCTGTATAGTCCGGTTCCTTCGGCGCAACCTTTTTCTGAATGCTGATAGCCGCCAGCTCCTCAATCTTATTGATGATCGTGTGCGGCGCCTTATAAGTACCTGACAGGAATCCGGACAAGGCGGATGGCGATACATCCAGTTCCCTGGCCACCTGCGCCTGCGTTTTCTTTGTGGTTCCCATGTACTGCTTGATAAAGTTACATGCCTCCACATATTCCATTACCACTTTTTCATTTTTTTCTTCCATCTTTTTCCTCCTAGTTCTCCCTTCCTTTTTCCATCCTTTCCAATGCCGCTGTCCAGTCAATGGGTTCCGCATAACTTCCCACCGCCACTGCCACAGCCTCTGTATCATCATCAACCGCCCTGATCGGCACGATGACTTTCGGATCCAGCTTCTCCCCGGCGGACATCCTCTCCTCCGCTTCCCGCATAATAAGTGCCAGCGCATCGTCCGCTTCGATCCCTTTCTTTTTCTTATAGCCCCTGACCGTCCTCTCAAGCGTCCTGATCTCCCGCTGATACTCCGCGACTTCATCCTTGGAGCCGAAATAACTGCTGACAGGCGCCTGTTTCGCGGTACAGAGGAAACGGTCGTTTTCATCGTAGACCCTGACCTGTGCCAGATCATCCGGGTCATACCTGACATAGACCTTTTCCCGGTCATGCCCCATGATGAGTTCATCGGAGTAAAAACGGATCTCCGTGTCGTACATCTTAATCTTCACGCCCCGGTTGACCGTCTGCATCCGGCTGGTGCGAAGAAGCATCAGGTTCAGCTCATCTTGTGTGGCAACCCGCTGCTCATACAGGCAGGCCGCAAACACTTCATCCCGTGTTCTCCCGTTCATGCCAGCACCGGAGTGGGGCTGTTTGTTAAACCACCCCTGGATAAAGATATCCACATACTCCCTAAACTCATCAATGATAACGAAGTTCTCCGCATGTTTCCCGGTCTTTTTCAGCCGCTCCGGCCTCTCCGCGATGGTACCGCCCGTGTAACCGTCGAAGAGCTTGGAAAAACAGTTCTTCACATCCACAAACGCCCTTTCCACGATCTTTGCCCTGGCATTTTTGACCATTGCCGTGCGGAACTCTATCCCAAGCCGCTGCAGGATCGTAGGCGGCTCGTGTTCATCCGTCTTTGCACTCTTCCTGAACCCCCGTCCCCCGATGTCATGTGTCAAAAACTCACGCCCGTTATCAGAGTAGATCCGTTTCGGGCTCCCGCAGGCGGTGATCCCCCGGCGCAGCGCCTGGATGGTCGCGTCAGAGGACGGCGCATCCGTCACATACCATCCCACCATCTTCCGGCTCCTGACGTCCAAAAATGCCGTCAGATAAACCCGGATCGGCTTTGAGCTCTCCCCGCCGTCTACAAAGATATCAAAAGTGTGGTTATCACATACCCAGATATCATTGCTGTGCAGGTCATCGTAGGTACGCTCTATGTAGTTGGCGCATTCGTCTCGGAAAACTTTCTCCCCTTCCCGGAAGTATTTCTGCACCGGTACCGGGATGTTCCTGTCGATCTCCCTGTTAAACGTCGTGCTGGACGCTAACGGCAGGAGTTTCTGGTCATACCGGTCCGGGTGTTGTTCAATCTCCAGCTTTGTCAGGGTCATGCACAATTCAACGGATTTTTTACTCTGGTCGAGGAAGTAATACTCAAAGATGTCAAACGCTTCCTTTGGTACCGCCCGCTTATGGTTTTCATGTTTGCCGCGCCTGTCTAACAGCCCACCGTCGCCCTGCTCCCTAAGTGCCTGTTTCTTCCGGTACAGGATCCTTCCCGAAAAACTTTTCCCGGGATAAGTCTCCTTCAGGTACACGACATACTCCTCCGTAGCCTCTTTTTTGTTACGGCCAGGCGGTTTGTAGGCATCCCATTCCTCTATGACTTTCTTCCAGAAAAGGATCTCCTCCCGCTCTTCTGCAGAAAGGTGCTCTATGTCTGTCACTGGAACCGGCTTTGCCTCCCTGGGTTTCCCGCTGTTAGCCTTTCTGGACTCGATCCGCCTGTACTTGGCAATCAGCTTCGGCTCGATCGATGCCAGCGGGATCATGTAATTTAATCCTTTAGCACCTTTTTGCCCCCACCTTTCATAAGCAGTCAGCTTCTTTTCCGCGATCAGCTTAACCACATATCTCTCCGTACATCCCCGCAGGGCAGCATACTCTTTTACGGTCAATTCTTCCAAAATCCCACCTTCTTTGCTTGACAGTCCACAGCCCCCTGTGCTATGTTTGAGATGGTAACATCTCTCCTAAGATGTTACCGCTTTTTCCAGTCCCCATGGCCGCAAGGCCTTGGGGCTTTCCATTTCTTTAGGAAGGAATCGCCAGCGTCTCCCTGATCAGCCTTATGTTCTCTTCCTTCCTGTTGCGCCCCGTCAGCACGTCATTCACCACCCGGTAATTGATCCCGCACTGGTCTGCCAGCTCACGCTGCGTCATGCCCCGCCTGTCGAGTTCACTTTTTACCCTGATCCCAAAATCTGTCAGCCGCTTTCTCCCTGCCATCTGCACACCCCTTTCTTTAGTCTGCCTCATCAGTGCCGGTAGACCATCCCCGGCAGACAGCGGATTGCTCCGCTGTTTCGGCTCACTCTGCCTGACTATTCAAAAGCAGCCAGTCCTCCGCCAAAAGATCCTCCTGTGTCGCCACCCATGGAACCAGAGTATCGTCAGCCGTCTTCAGCTCCAGGTACGGCCTGTTCTCCATACCGTAATCGAAATCCGAAGTCCCCTCGGGTTCCACCAGGCGGATCCACATGCATCCCTGGTTCCATCCCGGCCACCCATTCCTTGCCGCTTTGCCGCCGTCTTTCACATGGGCCAGGGCCTCCCCGAAATCCGTCACAAACATCTCTGCCCGCCCTTCAAATACTTTCATTGCCTCCGCCGTCTTCATCCTCTCCATCCCTTTTTCCTCCATCTTTTTATTTTGAACCTGCCAGTTTCCGCAGCATGTTCCATGTAGATACTTTTCGGTAAATGGTTTCCCCCTCTGGATCCTCCGGTATCGGTACCCGTACCGGCCCGATCCGTCCACACGTCTCCATGATCTGCGCCTGGGCATAGGTAAGGCCACGCCCCGCTGCGTCCTTATGGAATGTCCCCAGATCATGGATCCTCCTGCTCTTCATTTTCGTCTCCTTTTCCTTTTGTTCCGGTCGATGACTGATCTGTCTGTTCAGCATCTTTCAAATATCTTCTCTTTAATAAATTCTGACAGCCGCAATACGGACAGTCCACAGCATCCCAATTTTCTCTCATACCAAAAATAGTCGCTGCAACTTTTACCGTATAAACAGTTTCCTTTCTCAGGTCGAGTACATGATTACATACCTCGCAATACTTCTCCTTGATTTTCATTTTTCACCTTCCTTTCCGCCCCTATCCAAATGTTCTCACCACATCCATGATCATGGCAATGCCGGAATCGCAGGCTATGTTGACATTCCTGACGCATTGATTGCCAAACGTGATCTGTATCTTCTCACCGTCATCGCCCAACTCCATCTGTTCAATGTCTGCTCCTGCCCTGGTCGCCCGGAGCAGGTGTTTTAACAGCATCACAATCTCTTCTTTGTCCTCCATCCGTATCCTCCTTTCCGGTCTGCCCCATCAGTGCCGGTAGACCATCTGCTGCAGGCATCAAATATCTTCTGATCCATCACCGGAAGAAGATACCGGAATATTGATACACTGTTTGGGCACCCCATATTTCTCAATAGCCTTCCTATATTTGGAAATATCCCGGTCACAACTATCGGAATCCGCCTCCCGCAGCATGGCATTTTCTTCCATCATCTGTTGCACACACTCATCGCAAGTGTTCTTGTTCAAGGCAAAATCAACGATCTCCGTCAGGCATTCCTCACAAAAGTCCATATCAGCCAGCTGATTCATCAGTACCGCCAAATTTTTCCGTATGTACATTGACGTGAGCTTATCACATGAGGAAGGAACCATTTTTAACGGCTCTCCGCTAATCACCTCACCACATCTGTCACAATAAAATTTCATCAACTTTAATCCTCTTTCTGTTACCGGCATCCTGACCGCTGTATGCCGGGTTATTTTTTACATTTCTTTCCCAGAGTTTCCATGCTATAATCTTCTCAGGAGGTATCTTCCATGTTTGGAATCTTTATGAGGATCAGAATGCACCATTGCCTGAATAAGCTGGAAACGCTGTGGTATGGTGTAACGACTGTATCGTCGGTGACGCTGCCATGTATTTTTCCCGGTCAAAGTCTAGTCTGAAAACGTTGCGCACACTGGAATCCGCCCAGTGTGTATCCCTTTCCTATGCCGATAACAGCAACCGCCCGCTGACGATCTGCCCCGGAGAGCGGTCTTCCCTGTATCGCCTTGAACGTTCCGAAGTATGGCTGAACCGTATCATCTCATTTATTGCCGGGATACTGACCACAGTTGCCGCACAGTATATCATTGATTTCTTACGCTCCCTTTAGGGCCATACATACCGCGATCCCCACCAGTAATCCGGCGATATAAAACACAAACGCCAGAGGATCCTTGTTCACCGTTCTGTCATCTCCTTTCCGCACAACGAACTTCCGGCTTGTGCTTTTTTCTTCTTTTTCCCTACATCTTGTATTTGTTCATGTTTTTGTAACATGATAATATGTAGGTTATACCAACGGATTTATCCGTAAATTAAATATATCTCACTTTACTGAGAATGTCAATTCATTTTCTCATTTTATTGTGATTTTAGGAGGAAGCAATGTTTTGGGATCGATTTTACGAATTATGTTGTAGCAAAAATACAAGACCAAACCCTGTAGGCCAAGAATTAGGTATATCTTCTGGTATTTTGACAAAATGGAAAACAGGTACATCCTACCCAAACGGGGAAAATCTTATTAAAATTGCAAAACATTTTAATTGTTCTATTGATTATTTGGTCGGATTAACAGATAAACCAAATTCTTATTTTAATGAGATTTCACCCGAAGATGCAGAAATAATAAGAAAAATACATTCACTTTCAACAGAAAATCAAGAAGAACTAATTCATATGGTTAACTACAAATATGAACAATTCTTGAAGAAAAGAAAAGAGTCCTTATCCCTTTCCACTGAATCCACCCCACTGGATAATACTCTTCATAGACTTGCATGACAAACCGGCATTTAGCTATTATTCAACTCACTTCAAATTTGATTTAAACACCTGTTGAATCATTCAAAAATAGCATAATTTGAGAAACGATCTTATTTTTTTCTTTAATTTACAGATTTATCTGTATATTTCGGAACTACTTCACCTACCATAAAGATAGGTAGATTTGTAAAAAGCTATAACCAAGTAGGTAGTTCCGAAATAATTCCCTCTTTACAGATTTTTCTTGTAACCATGCCGGATTCCGATTTCGGAACTAATTTCTCCATTTTGAAAAATAGTTCCGAAATATTTTGCTACACTCTTGTCCGCTCGTTCAACAGATGTTCACAAAAAGTTAAAAATGGCGGTTTTACGGCATTTTCTACGTTTCAATAGTTGAACGGTCTTTAAACGCAAAAAAAGCAGGCCTTTTCACCTGCTAAAATCGCTTAATTTTCCTCTTCACCAAGAATGACAATTTTTTACTGTTCACTCTCGTTTTTCGTTGTGTTTTCGGGGTTTTTCAGCTTTTTTTGGATTTTTTCACTTTTTTACATTTTTGTCATTCTTAATGAAGATTTACAATTCGCTGTTCATTTGTTCTTTGG
>DLAA01000035.1:0-5920 GCA_002493835.1 Lachnospiraceae bacterium UBA7060
GCTTTCCCTTTTTCTATGCTTAATATAGCATATCCGGCAGCAGGATTCAAGAGCCAAACACACGTTTATTGTAATGCGGCATAAGCTGATCTGTTGCCCTTCATTCTCTTATCAGGAGTTCCTATTTTTCAGAATACCAACAGAAACACGCACAACCCCATATTTCGCATTTTAAAGGCATGGACGGTATTTCATGCAATACAGTACAAGCCCGATACGGGGCAGATAGAGCCTTGCAAGGGTGCTTCTGAATGGCGGCGGTTATTGCTGTGTTGCAATCACATGTTAAACAGGTCGGCATGGGTGCCGGTTCGGTCTAACCTTAATTCATCATCCGTCTGTTTGTATATGAGTAGCCAGTCTGGCTCTATGTGACATTCCCTATATCCAGAGTAATTGCCAATTAGATTATGGTCCCTGTTTTGGGACGGAAGCGGCGCAGGGATACGGAGGGTGTCAATCGCCTGTTGCAGTAAAGACATTTGCTAGTTGCGCTGGACACGGGTTTTGAAGTCCTTTTTGAATCTGGTGGAGTATCGTACATTGAGCATGGCTAATCCTCCGTCAGTTCAGCAAACAGGGCTTCGGTGCTGCCGGTAAATAAGGTGCCGCCGCCGCTTTCCAATTCCTCAATTGATGCTATGGTTTCGGCATTGGGGATTTCTTCCGGAATTGCTGCCCCCTGTAGATAGGGGATAACGTAAAGCAGTTTGGCATCTGATATCTGGTCGATCAGTTGTTTAGCTAATTCGCGATTGCTCATAAATGCACTTCCTTTCGTGGTTATTGTATGAGGGCTTGTGGTAGTTATTCGGCTTTTTGATTGTCTCGCTTTATAGTTTCTAATACAGAACGGATAATAAAAGCATTGACACTTTCGTTTTGCTTTTTGGCGTGTTCTCTCAATGTTTCCTTTTGCCCTTTAGGAAAAGTTACATTGATTCGGTCATAGTTATTCTTGACATATTTATTTACCGCTTTTTGCTGTGCTTTACTAATTTTGTTATCCTCTGACAATTTTACACCTTCTTTCTGTCTTTGTGGTGGGGTGAATTGAAGGTACATCTTTTCCACCATATCAAAACTATAACAGAAACATCTATTTATGTAAATATACGAATGTGATAAATATATTGGTGTAAATATATTAAAAACGCCAACAAACTATTGGTGTAAATAGAGATATAATTGTTTTATCAACAAGGAACACAACAGCCGGGAGAGTCGAAAGCCCGCGATACCGAAAGCCATATACCTGTGAGTGAGCAAAGGAGCGATACCAATAGACAGGAAGATTCTTTCGGGGCTGTGAATTTCTTGAAAGCGAAAGGAGAGGCCACTATGACAGAGAGAATGATTGAGAACAGTGTCAAGAAATTATCCTCACTGGAAACACAGATTGCACAGCTGCAGAAACAGGCAGACGTAATCAAAGGAGAACTGAAAGCCGACCTTGAGGAAAAGGGGCTTGACGAACTGCAGACAAAGAATTTCCTTATCAGGTGGAAAGAGATCATCAGCAACCGTCTGGATGGGAAAGCATTAAAGGCGGCGCTGCCGGAGATTTACGGTAGCATAAAGAAAATGCCCTTATCAGAGCAGCCACTCTGATAGGGACAGGTAACCCGTCAACCTAGCAAAGTGAGGGTATACAGGAAGTATAACATTCCTGCGACCCTCTGTCAAAGAGAGGAAAAAGAAGATGATTGTAGAAAAGTGTACATTTGATAAATTGCCAGACGCTATGCAGATGCATGTTTTGTATAGTGAAAAGGTTCCGGTATCGGAGTATCGGCTTGCAATATGGAGCAATAAAGACACGCTTTATTATGACGATTTGCCGGAAAAAGAGATTGAGCGGTTTGTATCTCTGATTGAGAGTGACAAGAAATTCATCAATAACAGAACTATGGATAGCATTTATAAAAAATATGGTTGGGCGGTCTATAATGAAATTCATGAAGCAAACAGCGCATACTTGACAAAGGGGCGTGAAAAAATTGCTGAACAGATAGCGCAGGAGTATTTTCCAATTATCGAAAAAGCCATGAATAAGCCGTCAATCCCCTATTGTGATGAACTGCTGAAAGCTATGTCACATTTAGTAGATAAAGGGCATTTCAAGTTTAAAAAA
Source organism: Lachnospiraceae bacterium UBA7060 (assembly GCA_002493835.1). GTDB lineage: Bacteria > Bacillota > Clostridia > Lachnospirales > Lachnospiraceae > UBA3282. Next base: position 2,135 of record DLAA01000035.1, read on the forward strand.
TGGAGTACAGATCAGGCATATATCTACTTTATGGGCTATCTTTTGGGAAGTGGAAAGCTGGAATGGGAGGAGCAGTTAACATGAGCAATGCAGAATTAAAAACAGAAGAAGCAATGGCGGCGCGCCGGGGAAAAATCATTCGCAGAGTAAACGATATTGATAACATGGACTTTTTAGAATTTATCAATAATATGCTGGATGCCTTTAAGGGAAAGTGGGGGATATGATATGGACTACAAAGAATTTATAGACGGAATCGGGACGGAAAGTGAGAGAGATCATCGGATAATTGAATTGATTTACGGATTCACCCGGACAGGATTTTTGGAAAGTAGAGCAGATAAAGGAGGCGCGGCGTGACTTGCAGAAAAACTCTTTTTGGACTTCTTTGGAAGTGTGATTCTAATGATGAATGGTTTCTTTACAGGCTTTATATATGGGATTTATCGCATTATACATGATTATTTATTTTGCGGGGAGATAGGAGGGAATAGGGATGCCGAGGATTCTGGCAAAAAAACAGGAATATAAGGTTCTTGACCTTAAAAAATGGATAAAAATGCAGATGGCCGCCAATGACATGAATCAGACGACGGTGGGAAAAGCCCTTGGCATATCACAGGAAATGGTATCTAAACGTCTGAGCAACAAAAAGGAGGGAGGCAGGATTGTAAATAAAGACCCGTTTTCCTATGGTGACCTTCTTACGCTTTTTGAACTCTTTGACACGCCGGATGAAGAAAAAATAAGGTTATTGACATTGTAACGAAAGGATTAAAAGGAATGCGCATATACGACTCTATTGATGGCTTTCTTGCGGTGATTGTCATTTATTCCAGAAAGAAAATATAACAGAAATGGGGCGGCGGTTTATATACCTGCTGCCCCATTTCCACACAATAGAAAGGTGGTGCTTTATTATGGCAGAAAAGAGGAAAGATGGCCGGGGCAACAAGCTGAATACCAGAAATGCCAGAATGTCCTTGAACGCTTACTTGTGTTTGAATGCGCTCTGGATGATGATATTCTTGTTAAGAATCCGGCGAAGAATTTACAAGTACCACAGACAGAAAAAAAGAAGCGGACAGCCATAGAACAGAGACAGATTGATTTGTTTATGGATTATGTGAAGAACAGCGAACGGTATGCGTTCAGTTACCCGGCTTTTGTTGTACTGTTCAATTTGGGCATGAGAATCGGAGAAATGGAGGCTCTGACATGGGAGGATGTGGATTTTAAAGAGAATACCATAACCATCAATAAAACGGTGAATCGGTACAGAAAAGCGGATTATGGGTTTACTATGGCGGTGGCTTCTCCCAAGAGTAAAACGTCAATCCGCACTGTGGCAATAAACAGTGTGGTGAGAAAAACACTTCTTAAGCTGAAAATGCAGAGCGCTCCTCCTACTGTAAAATTGCCTTATGTGGATGATTCCGGGAATATCAGAGGAAAGATATCCGGCTTTCTGTTCGTGAATACATCCGGGAGTGTATGGAACGAACCGGGATTCCGGGAACTGATAAAAAGGATTGTGGGGCAGCAGAACAAAGAAGTAGAAAGAGATCATGCAGAAAAGATTGAAAACTTCTGCCCTCACATGGTTCGGCATACTTACACAAGCCTTGCCTATTCTGCCGGAGCGGATGTGAAGATCGTGAGTCAGAACCTCGGACACGCTTCTACATCTGTGACAATTTTGTGACAAATTCGGGGAAAAAGACAAACTATGATAAAAGTACCTTATTAGGAAAAAGTGCGTAAATAAGCAGGGATAACACAAGATAAAATAATACGAACAAAAGTTCGTCAAGAAAAAATACTTGACACCCTTTCATCCTTATAGTAGAATGCAAAAGTCGGCTGGTGTTTTTTCTAAAAGATATGACAGAGGCAGGACATGGAGAAGATCGTAGAACAAGGTTTATTGTATGATTTCTATGGAGAGCTGCTGACCAGACATCAGCAGGAAATCTACGAGGGTATCGTGTACGAGAACCTTTCTCTGGGTGAGATCGCTGAGGTGCAGGGTATCAGCCGTCAGGCAGTGCACGATATAGTGAAGCGTTGTGATAGAACGCTTTTAGAATATGAAGCGAAGCTTAAATTGGTTGCCAGATTTACGAGCATTAAGGATAAAATCTCCGAAATTAATCGGCTTTCCAGACAGTATGAGAGCAGGGAGATATTGGATGCGGTGTCTTTTGGTACACAGATCAGGGAGCTGTCAGAGCGGATTATGCAGGAGCTATAGTTGGCGCGAAAAGAAGCTCTAATGCTCACGCCGATGTTGGTTAGTGTACTTAATTGTAAGTTAGCATATTGATGGAAAGGCGTAGAACAGATGGCGTTTGAGAGTCTCACAGATAAACTGCAGAATGTGTTCAAAAATCTGAGGAGCAAGGGGCGTTTGACCGAGGAGGATGTAAAAACAGCTTTAAAGGAGGTCAAAATAGCGCTCTTAGAGGCTGATGTTAACTTTAAAGTAGTAAAGCAGTTTGTGAAGTCTGTGGAGACGCGGGCGGTTGGTGCAGATGTGCTGAACGGCTTGAACCCTGGGCAGATGGTCATTAAGATTGTCAATGAGGAGATGGTTTCCCTGATGGGCTCCGAGACCACGGAGATCACTATGCAGCCGGGGAAGTCCATAACAGTCATTATGATGTGCGGGTTACAGGGAGCAGGTAAGACGACTACTACGGCAAAGATTGCAGGAAAGCTGAAATTGAAAGGGAAAAAGTCCCTGTTAGCTGCCTGTGATGTGTATCGTCCCGCAGCTATCAGACAGCTGCAGATTAATGGGGAAAAGCAGCAGGTGGAGGTGTTCTCCATGGGGGAGAATCATAAGCCTGTGGATATTGCCAAAGCGGCTCTGGAGCACGCGAAAAAAAACGGACACAATGTGGTGATTCTGGATACGGCGGGCCGTCTGCATATTGATGAAGAGATGATGGCGGAGCTTGTTGAGATTAAGGAGAATGTGGAGGTTCATCAGACCCTTTTGGTGGTGGATGCCATGACGGGACAGGACGCTGTCAATGTGGCAAAAGAGTTTGACGAGAAGGTGGGCATAGACGGGGTGATCCTCTCCAAGATGGATGGTGATTCACGAGGCGGTGCGGCACTTTCTATTAAAGCGGTGACAGGAAAACCGATTCTCTATATCGGCATGGGGGAGAAGCTCTCCGATCTGGAGCAGTTCTATCCGAACCGTATGGCCAATCGAATTCTGGGTATGGGCGATGTGCTCACTCTGATTGAGAAGGCGCAGCAGAATCTTGACATAGATGAAGAGAAAGAAAAAGAGATGGCTGCCCGCATGAAAAAGGGCAAATTCGACTTTGAGGACTATCTCGAGAGCATGAAGCAGATGCGCAACATGGGCGGCCTTTCCGGGATATTGAGCATGCTGCCTGGCATGGGAAAGCAGATGGCGGACATCGAGTCAGTGGTGGATGAAAAACAGCTGGCCCGTATGGAGGCTGTAGTCTTGAGTATGACTCCGGAAGAACGGCAGAATCCCAAGCTGCTGAATCCCAGCAGGAAGGGACGTATTGCAAAGGGAGCCGGTGTGGATATCGCGGTGGTAAACCGTTTTATTAAGCAGTTTGAACAGTCCCAGAAAATGATGAAGCAGTTCCCGGGTATGATGGGCGGAAAGAAGGGACGCAGTGGTATGTTTGGCGGTATGAAATTCCCATTTTAGGGTTTCAAATATAAATAATAAATTTACAATGGAGGCAAAGAAAGATGGCAGTTAAAATCAGATTGAGAAGAATGGGACAG
>DLAA01000035.1:6211-40165 GCA_002493835.1 Lachnospiraceae bacterium UBA7060
CAGATTGAGAAGAATGGGACAGAAGAAGCATCCTTTTTACAGAATTGTAGTGGCGGATTCAAGATCACCCAGGGATGGCAGATGTATCGCGGAGATCGGCACTTATGATCCCAACACAGATCCCAGTACCTACAAGGTAAACGAGGAAGAAGCAAAAAAATGGCTTGCCAACGGCGCACAGCCTACAGAGATTGTAAGCAAAATCTTCAAGACAGTAGGCGTGACAAAATAGGAGGGGTTCAGGTCGCTTTTGGAGGTGGACTATGAAAGAATTGGTTGAAGTGATCGCAAAAGCTCTTGTTGAGAACCCCGACGAAGTGGTGGTGACACAGAAGGAGGAAGGTAAGAATATTACCGTGGAACTTCATGTGGCACCCTCTGATATGGGTAAGGTCATCGGCAAGCAGGGACGCATCGCGAAGGCGATCCGCTCGGTTGTCAAGGCGGCGTCATCGAAGGATAATAAGAGAGTGGATGTAGAGATCATCTGACGGATTAGCCTCACAGATTTTTCGGTGGGGCTTTTTGCATCGCGTCATGAATATTAAAATAGCAGGAGTTATGTAATTTGAGAACGGACAGTGGAAATGAGCTGCAGGTGGGTGTGATCACGCAGACGCACGGTATCCGCGGTGAGGTCAAGGTGTTTCCTACTACGGATGATGTAAACCGCTTTAGGAAGCTTAAAGAAGTGATACTGGATACCGGAAGGGAAAAAATCCTTCTGGAAATTGAGGGCGTTAAGTTTTTTAAACAGTTTGTAATCTTGAAATTTAGAGGATATGATTCTATCAATGATGTGGAGAAGTACAAGCAGGGAAAGCTTCTTGTCACCCGGGACAAGGCAGTTAAGCTGCAAAAGGATGAGTATTTTGTGGCGGATATGATCGGTATGCATGTGGTGACGGATGGGGGAAATGATTTTGGTACGTTGAAGGAGGTTCTCGCAACCGGCGCAAATGATGTCTATGTGGTGAGCAGAGAGGACGGCTCTGAAGTTCTGCTCCCCGCGATCAAGGAGTGCATTAAAAAAGTTGATATGGACAGCCGTGTTATGGAAGTTCATATTATGGAAGGATTATTGTAGTTCAACGGCGTGAGGAAAAGCATGTAATGGTAAATTTCCATATATTAACCCTATTTCCGGAGATGGTGATACAGGGACTCCACACAAGCATTCTTGGCAGAGCGGCAGCCCGCGGCAATATTGCGATAGAGGCGGTCAATATCAGAGATTATACAACGGATAAACACGGTAAGGTGGATGATTACACCTACGGGGGCGGCGCGGGGATGTTGATGCAGGCGCAGCCTGTTTATGATGCTTACCAATCTGTGATTAACCGAATTGGTCAAGACAAGGCGCGGCGAGTGATTTATGTGACACCCCAGGGAAAACAGTTTCATCAGGATATGGCAAGGCAGCTGGCCGAGGAGGGGGAGCTGATTTTTCTTTGCGGGCATTATGAAGGAATTGATGAACGGGTGCTGGAGGAAATTGTCACGGATGAAATTTCTTTGGGTGACTATGTGCTCACAGGGGGAGAGCTGGCGGCCATGGTGATGGTGGATGCCATTGCCCGCTTTGTGCCGGGGGTTCTCCACAATGGGGAGTCAGCTCAGACCGAGTCCTTTGGCGATGGATTGTTAGAATATCCACAGTATTCAAGACCGGAAGTTTGGCATGGGAAAAGGGTGCCAGAGATACTTTTATCGGGCGATCACGCGAAAGTGGATGCCTGGAGGCTTAAGCAGGCGCTTGCGCGCACGATGGAAAGAAGGCCTGACCTCTATGAAATATATATAGAGAGGCATCCGCCCGTGGAGAAAAATCCGCGTAAATGTTAAATACGCAAAATACGCTAATAAAGGAAAAAAGCTTGCATTTGTGATGGCGATATGGTAAATTGTTAATGTTGTGATGAAGGATGGTCCTCTGTTACAGACGTATTAAGAACATCCGGAGCATATCAGGAGGAAAATTATGAACGATATCATCAGAGAGATTGAAGCGGAGCAGTTGAAAGAAAATTTAGGTGATTTCAACGTAGGTGACACTGTTAAGGTGTACGGTAAGATCAAGGAGGGCAGCCGCGAGAGAATTCAGGTGTTTGAGGGCACTGTTTTGAAAATTCAGGGCGGCGGTAACAGGACAACGTTTACGGTACGTAAGATATCTAACGGTGTGGGTGTTGAGAAGACCTGGCCCATGCATTCTCCGAACGTGGAGAAGGTAGAGGTTGTCAGAAGAGGTAAGGTGAGACGTGCGAAACTGAATTACCTGAGAGATCGCGTTGGTAAGAAAGCTAAGGTCAAAGAACTGGTTAAATAAGCGTAAGTGATGATGGAACAGATACCTCAGAGTAATGCGGGGTATCTGTTTTTGCGCGATAAGCAGAGTCAGAAGACGAATAAAGTATCGTGGAGTACATAGAATGGCAAAAAGAAAGGGCCTGACTTTTTATCAGAAGAAAAATAGACTGAATCCAAAGATCTTTAAAGATGTAGTGGAGGTGCTTGTGGGCGGTGCTGTTGCCGTGTTCCTTGCCTTTGTGCTCGTCTTTTCGATAGGGATGCGTACCAGCGTGATCGGGGACTCAATGGAGCCCGCACTGCACAATGGACAGGAGATTCTGATGAACCGCATTCTCTACCGAATTTCCAAGCCTGGACGTGGGGATGTGATTGTCTTTTTACCGAATGGCAGTCAAAATTCTCATTTATATGTAAAACGGGTGGTGGGACTGCCTGGGGAGACGGTGCAGATTAGAGATGGAAACGTGTATATAGACGGAGTGATTTTAGATGAGGGAGAGCTTTTTGACAAAATCATAGATCCTGGCATAGCGCAGAATGAAATCCTTCTTGAAAGTGACGAGTACTTTGTGCTGGGGGATAATCGCAATAGCAGCGAGGACAGTCGGTCGGGAAATATCGGTGCGGTTGGAAAAGACAGCATTATCGGTAAGGCATGGTTCCATATGGCGGCAGGGGAGGACTCCATGGGCCTGATTAAGTAGGGTGAAAAGTATGGGAAAGGGGCGTAGAGATGAACTATCAGTGGTATCCGGGGCACATGACGAAGGCAAAGCGCATGATGCAGGAGAATATCAGCCTTATTGATTTGGTGATTGAACTGGTGGATGCAAGAATCCCTTATTCCAGTAGGAATCCGGATATCGATGAGCTGGGGAAGAACAAATCCCGGCTGGTTCTTATGAATAAATCGGATTTGGCAGATCCGGAAAAAACCCGGCTCTGGATGTCATATTTCAAGGAATGCGGCTTTTACGTGTTGGAGATTAATGCAAGGACAGGGCAGGGACTGCGGGCAATTTATCCCAAGGTGCAGGAGGCCTGCCGGGAAAAGATAGAGCGGGACAGAAAACGTGGAATTAAAAATCGGCCGGTCAGGGCTATTGTTGTGGGGATTCCCAATGTTGGAAAATCCACGTTTATCAATTCCTTTGCAGGCAGGGCATGTACGAAGACAGGCAATAAGCCGGGAGTTACCAAGGGAAAGCAATGGATCAGATTAAATAAGGATTTGGAGCTTTTAGATACGCCAGGAATTCTCTGGCCAAAATTTGAGAGCGAAGAGGTGGGTAAGCGGCTTGCCATGATCGGTTCTATGAATGATGATATTTTACAGAAGACAGAGCTTGCGCTAGAGCTTTTGGATTATCTTATAAAGCATTACAGAGAACCTTTGCTTGAACGTTATCAGATAAAAGTGGAGGAGAAGCTGGCTCCCATGCAGGCGCTTACGCTGATTTGTGAAAACAGAAAGTGTTATAAGAAGGGGCAGGAACCGGATTATGAGAAAACGGCGGCTCTTTTGATAGATGATTTCAGAAGTGGCAAAATCGGAAGAATTACACTGGAAGTGTGTGGACAAAAGCAGGAGGATGAGTAGAAGTGAAGAAAGTATTGCGTGAGGTTCTAAACACGAGTTTGTACCTTCTCGGTGTTTTATGCCTTGTCTATCTGGTAATCCATTTTGTGGGTCAGAGAACGCAGGTGCAGGGAAGTTCTATGGAGCCAGCGCTCAGTGCGGAAGATAATCTGATCGTAGATAAGCTGAGTTATCGGTTTCATGACCCGGAACGTTTTGATATCATTGTTTTTCCTTTTTTGCATGAAGAGGAAACTTTCTATATTAAGCGGATTATTGGGCTGCCCGGAGAGACGGTGCAGATCGATGAGGAAGGAAATATTTATGTGAATGGCGGGATTCTAGAGGAATCCTACGGAAAAGAAGTTATTGTGGATCCGGGGCGGGCCATTGAACCTGTGGAACTGGGAGAAGACGAATACTTTGTAATGGGAGACAACAGAAACAACAGTAAGGACGGCAGGGATCCTTCTGTTGGCAATATCAAGCGCGAGAATATTATTGGCAGGGCGTGGCTGAGGATTTGGCCTCTCGATAAGATTGGGATTATTAAACATAAATAGGTAACCGGGAGAAGCGTCATGGCGGAAAAAATTGGGATAATTAAAGAAAAATTACAGGCGGCAGCTATAAAGGAGCTGCCTGTTTTGTTTTTGCAATATGAGTCAGATCCACGGGCGGGAGTACAGGCAGAAATTGACAAAGCGAAAAAGCGGATTCTTGCCTATGAAAGAGAGATAAAACGAACGGAAACATTAAAGCGTTACGAGAGAGAATACGAGGCTTTTTCCTATATTTGCGGCATTGACGAGGTGGGCAGAGGGCCTCTTGCGGGGCCGGTGGTGGCTGGAGCAGTTATTTTGCCGAAAAATTGTGATATATTATATATCAATGATTCCAAGAAACTCTCCGAAAAAAAGAGAGAGGAACTTTATGATGTGATCGTGGAGAAAGCAGTGGCGGTTGGCTTAGGTTACAGTACGCCGGAGCGTATCGACGAGATTAACATTTTGCAGGCTACATATGAAGCCATGCGCGAGGCCATTGGGAAATTGAGGGTAAAGCCTGATCTTCTATTGAATGATGCAGTGACCATACCTGAGGTGGAAATCCGTCAGGTACCCATTGTCAAAGGGGACGCAAAGAGTATATCTATCGGGGCGGCCAGTATTGTCGCCAAGGTGACAAGGGATCGGCTCATGGTAGAATATGATGAAGTTTATCCGGAGTACGGATTTGCCTCTAACAAGGGATATGGTGCGCAGGCGCATATTGAGGCGCTTAAGAAGTACGGACCTTGTCCTATTCACAGAAAAACCTTTATTACCCATTTTTCTAAAGCATAGATCGCAGTCAAGGATTTGGAGTTTCAACCGTGTATTGTCACAGTAAACTACCCTGATATGGAGGTTACAATTGAATCTGGGAAGCATATTTAAGAAAGAGAATCAGAGAGTGCAGACAAATGGGCCGGTTAGGGCATCAGATTCTATGGGAAAGGGTGAACGCATCAGACAGCTGCAGAATGAAGTGCGAAATCTTAAGCCCGGTCAGACCCTGCAGGGAATGATTGTTGCTAGAAACGGCAATTCAGTACAGATTGAGCTGGCGCAGGATTTTTCCATCAATGCCAAAATTGACCAGAGTGTGAGTCTGGCTCTGGGGCAGATGATGAGCTTCGAAGTAAAGGCAAACAGCAGTTCTTTTATGTCCCTTGCCCCGCTCTATACCAATACGGCGAATACGGCTACCATTTTGCGTGCGCTGGCTGCCGCGGGGCTTCCGGAGACATCCGCCAATATAGAGATGGTGGCAAAGATGATGGAGGAGGGCATGCCCATCGACAAGGATTCTATCCTAAATATGAGCAGGCTGCTTTTGGATTTTCCGGGAAAGGATCCCACTGTGCTTATTCAGATGACACGGCTGGGGCTGCCTGTGACAGAGATAAATATCGAACAGTTTGAACAGTATCAGAATGCGAACCATCAGATTCTTGGAAGCGCAAAGACCATCATGGAAGAACTGCCCAGGGCTTTTTCTGAGCTTGTGAGCGAAGGGCAGGGGGAGAAGGCGGCGGCCCTTTATGAGGCGGTTATCGATATCTTTACAGAGGGTGATGCAAAGGGCGATGGAACCGTTATCCTGCAGACAGCAAAGATGCCTCAGACGGAAGAAGGCAGCAACAAGACAGTCTTTCTGGAATTTCGCGATGAGCAGACAGCTTCACAGGAAATATACAAGGAACCGACAGCAGGCGGCACAGATGCAGGAAATGTGACGGCAAGCGGGCAGGAACAGAATACGGAGGCTTTGGGTAAAGCGGTACAGACGGCTTTGACGGAGGAAGTTGTTGAGAAAGGGCAGGGGCAGCAGGCAGATGCGCAGAATGGTACGGAAACGTCGCCTGAGATGGAAAGACAGCCTTTACTGACCAAGGGGCAGTGGGAAAGGTTAGGAGATACACTGCGACAGCTTGGGGTAGATGAGCAGACAGCTTCACAGGTAAAGAGCGGTGGACTGCCGGCAAAGGAAGTGCTGCAGCTTGTCCGGCACCTTTTGACAGCAAATAGGGGAAATGCGGCATCCGGGCAGGAACAGGTGTTGCACAGGCTGCTTGGTGGGAAAGAATTTCAGACGTTATTGAAAGATCAGATTGACAGACAGTGGACTATAGAACCTAAAGAGGTGGCTGACAAAAAACAGGTGGAACAGCTCTATGAGAGAATCAGGGAACAGACAGCGAGGCTCTCTCAAGCTTTGGAGTCGGTGGGAAAGGGAGATGCCCCTGTGGCGAGAAGCGTACAGAATTTGCAAAACAATTTAGATTTTATGAATCAGATGAATCATCTGTACACTTATGTGCAGCTGCCCCTAAAAATGCTTGGAAACAATGCCCACGGCGATCTCTATGTCTATACTAATAAGAAAAACCTGGCTGCCAGGGACGGACAGGTGAGTGCACTCCTGCATTTAGATATGGAGCATCTGGGACCTTTGGATGTCTATGTGACGATGAAGGAGAAGCAGGTGACGACAAATTTTACGGTGATGGATGACAGCGTTCTGGATTTGATTGATCAACATATCGACATTCTGAACAAGAGGCTGACGGATAGAGGATATTCTTTGAAAGCGCAGATGCATGTGCGGGAGGATGAGGAAGAGGGCGAAAATTCTATCATGCAGACTATTCTGCATCAACAGAAAAATATTTCTGTGCTTAGCAGGACGTCTTTTGATATGCGTGCATAGCTGTGCGAAAAGAGAGGAAAAGTATGGCGGAAAAAAAGAAGGAAAAAATCAAACAGGCGATTGCTTTGGAGTATGATCCTTCCGACGAGGCGCCCCGTGTCATAGCCTCTGGGAGAGGGGCGCTTGCGGAGCGCATTATTGAGAAGGCGAAAGAAGCGGATGTGCCGATTCACCGGGACGACAAGCTGGCGGATACGCTTTCCAGGCTGGAGATCGGGGATATGATTCCGCCGGAGCTCTACGAGGTGGTAGCAGAGATTTTGATCTTTGTGGATTCTATGGACAAGGTCAAGGCTAAGCTGGGGAAGGGTCATTAGGCCGTAACAAAAGGATTTGACGTGGAGGGGCAGAATGAACACGAGAGCGAAAGGGGCACAGAAGGAGGAACAGGTCTGTGCCTGTCTGTTGTCTGGAGGAGTGAAAATTCTGGAGCGGAATTTTCGCAGCAGACAGGGGGAGATTGACATCATAGGCTGTGATGAAGAGTATTTGGTGTTCTTTGAGGTGAAATACCGCGGGGGAACCGGTAAAGGGAGTGCGGCGGAGGCTGTGGGAGCTGCCAAGCAGAGAAAGATCTGTAAGGTGGCAGATTATTATCGGATGCTTCACCATTGTCCCGAGGATACGCCGGTTCGATTTGATGTGGTGGCGGTGGACGGAGAGAAGATGGAGTGGATTAAGAATGCCTTTTATTATGCGCGATAGCAATGGATACTGCATCTCTAAATTATAAGGAAGGATTTTCATATGGACTGGTACAGACATAAAAGCAGGCAGCAGGTGCGCGTCAATCAGAAGGGAGATCTGGTATATCTCACTTTTCCCATTTTGGAGAGTCAAAAGCAGATAAATCATCTCTTTACCACCAGGTTTGGGGGCGTCAGTGAGGGGATTTACAGCTCCATGAATTTAAGCTATACCAGAGGCGACCGCAGGGAAGCTGTAGATGAAAATTATAGACGCGTTGCGGCAGTGCTCGGCTGTAATGTGGAGGATATGGTCTGCTCCGACCAGACGCACACGACAAATCTGCGGGTGGTGGGGAGAGCAGACTGTGGCAAAGGGACTGTCAGAGAGAAAGACTATCAGGATGTGGACGGTCTGCTGACAGATGAGCCGGGAGTATATTTGGCCACTTTTTATGCGGACTGTGTACCGCTGTACTTTGTGGATACAAAGAGAAAGGCTGTTGCATTGGCTCACTCTGGCTGGCGGGGAACTGTAGCGCGTATGGGACAGTGTGTGGTACAGAAGATGCAGGATGCCTATGGGACAGAACCAGCGGATATTGTGGCGGCAATCGGTCCTTCTATCTGCCAGGCGTGCTATGAGGTCAGCGAGCATGTGGCAGATGCCTTTGCCGCTGCATTTCAAAAGCCAGGGCAGGAGCGGGAGATATTGATTTCCAAAGACGATGGCAAATATCAGCTTGATCTTTGGCGGGCGAATGAGATTGTGCTCGTGGAGGCGGGAATTCCTAAGGAGCAGATTCAGACCACGGATCTGTGCACTTGTCATAACAGCCGCTTTCTGTTTTCTCACCGTGCCAGCCACGGACGAAGAGGCAACCTTGGCGCTTTTTTGGGATTGAGAGAAGTGTGAACGGAGAATAAAAGGGAATAGGGGAGGTAATGAGTTTGAGGCGGTTCGTCTGATTGACTAATGGAGATGCTGTGGTAAAAAATGTGGCAGAGCAGAATATGCGGCTGAAAATGCCAGGAAAAGGAAGGGTGACAGGATTATGAAGATTGCGGTAACTTATGAAAATGGAAACGTATTTCAACATTTTGGGCATACGAAGCAGTTTAAGGTTTATGATATTAAAGAGGGAAAGATCGCCGGAGCGCAAGTGATGGATACGAACGGAAATGGCCACGGTGCTATTGCGGGGATGCTGTCCGCGTGGGAAGTGGATACGCTGATCTGCGGAGGGATTGGAGCAGGTGCGCAGACTGCATTGGCAGAAGCAAATATTCGCTTTTATGGCGGTGTGTCCGGAAGCGCAGATGATGCTGTAGAGGCACTGCTTGCAGGGAAACTTGCCTATGATCCGGATGCACGCTGTGATCACCATGGAAAAGGTCAACATGATGGACATGGCCATTGCGGGGAGGATAAGCATAACTGTGCAGGAAACGGAAGCGGGTGTTGATGAGCAGATATGAATTTACAAAGAAACTGGGGAATGTCAGTGTATATATTGACATTCCCCAGTTTTTCCATTGTATTCTTTTTTTAACAGTAAGATCATGGATCTGATTAGATTTTATACGGCCCTGTTCCTGCCTCTGGTTTCAATTTTAATAGAAATTTAATTGACTTGCTGGTCAACAAAGAATATAATTGACCAATAAGTCAATTAAGGAGGCGGTTTTATGAAGCGAGAGGAGAAGGCGCAGCTTACAAGACGTAAAATTATGGATAATGCTCTGAAAGAATTTTCAGCCCATGGCTACAGCGCCGGTTCCGTAAACAATATATATGACCCAGGGCAGGGGATATCCAAGGGGATCATATATCATTATTTTTCTTCGAAAGACGAACTGTTTCTTGCTTGTGTGGAGGAATGCTTTGAACAGTTGAGGTTTTATATGGAGAAGCAGTTTATGCAGCAAAGCGGCACAATGGCGGCAGAAGAGTGTCTGAACAGATACTTTGCAGTCCGGATGAAGTTTTTTCATGAGTACCCATTATATCAAAAAATTTTTATGGAAGCGGTTCTGATGCCGCCGGTACATTTGAAATCCGCAATCATGCAGTGCAGAAAGCCAATGGAGGAGATGAATGTAGGTATTTTGGAGAGATTATTATTAAAGATTCCTCTCCGCGTTTCTCTGGACAAGACCGAAGTGATCAGGATTATCCTTCAATTTATTAATTTTATAAACCTGCAGTATCCTTTGAAAGAAAATGATGTGACAACGATCGAGGCTTTGGAAAAAAAGAACCGGCAGATTTTAGATATTCTGCTGAACGGAATTGTGGAAAGGAAGGAATGACAGATGATGGAAATGGTTGTAAGACTGACGGCGGTCATTCTTTTGGCTGCTGCGGCGGGAAAGGCGGCCGCAAAACTGAAAATGCCTGCTGTACTTGGTTTCCTGATAGCGGGGATGGCTCTGGGACCTCACGGGCTGGGGCTTCTGAACCAGGAAATACTGGACAATTCTGCATACCATTCATTGATTTCGCTTTTGGAATGCGGCATGGGCCTGATGCTGGGAAGTGAGATGGTATGGCGTAAGATACGCTCCTACGGAAAACAGATCGTGGTCATAACACTGACGCAGTCGCTGATGACTTTTCTGGTGGTAAGCATTGCTTTTTCTTCTATTTTTTACTTTACGAATATTCCGGTTTTTCTTGGGCTGATCTTTGGAGGTATTGCGCTTGCGACGGCTCCCGCCCCCGCGCTCTCTATTGTTACGGAATACAAGACGGATGGCCCGGTAACTCAAACACTGATACCGCTGGCAGTGATTGATGATGTGATTGCTATCTGTGTCTTCTTATCCGTTATGGGGGTGATCCTGCAAAAAACCGCAGGCGGCTCCCTGCCCGGCTATCTGCCCGCATTAGTAGTTTTATTCCCCGTTTTGATTGGGATGATCACCGGTGGTGCGGCAGCCTTTGTGATGAAACGGATTTCTTCGTCTGCAGGCAGCGCGGCTGTGGTATTTTTGGGCGTAGTGCTGACAGGAATAATGACGTTTTTAGCCAATCAATATCTAATGCCGGTTCCTATACTTAATTACATGATGAGTGGTATGGTATATTCGGCGGTTTTCGCAAATGTATTAGAAGAATCAAAGATGAATTCTGTTATGAAGTTCTGTACGCCGACTGTCAATGCCTGCTTTACGCTTATCATTTTGAATCTGGGGGCGCCTTTGGATTATCATTTGATTTTAGGGGCGGGAGTCTTTACCGCTGTTTATATCATTTCAAGAGCTGTCGGGAAAATGGGAGGGGCCGCGCTGGGGGCGCAGTTATCTCATGCAAAGCCAACGGTAAAAAAATATCTTGGAATGGTGATTCTGCCTCATTCAGGCGTTTCTCTTGTGTTGACGGGCATAGCGATTTCCGCCCTGACAGGAGGGTACAGCCAATATGGGGATATTGTCAGGGGAACCATTGCCGCCGCAGCCGTTATCAACGAAATCATTGCGGTATTTGTCGCACGCAAAGGATTTCAACTGGCGGGGGAAATGGGAAAATAAAACAGGAGTCATGATCAGCTTGTTATTTATGGAGTTTTTGTTTCAAACGTTGTATTGCTTTTACTTGAATGTTATAATAATAATAGGTTTTTACCAGTATTTTGCTTATAGTCAGAGTGATATGAGAGAAAAAGTATTTCAGAAAATTTTTCCCGCATTTGGAACGGTCAACTCCCTTATACTTTATGGCGGCGATTGCCCGTCAATAGCGGAACAGGTAAAAAAACGTATTCTGGAGCTGCACCGGCTTTTTTCCTTTTTTGAACCGGAAAGTGATATTTTCAGGATCAATAAGCAGGCGGGCAGGGAACCTGTATTTGTCCATCGGGATACCCTATATGTCCTTTCCCGTGCACTGGCTTTTGGTAGGGAAACGCAGGGAGCGTTTGACGTTACAGCCGGCGCGGCGGGCCGCTTGTGGAGGGATGCGGTCCGATCCGCCCAAATACCGTCAGAGCGGGAGATTGCAGGATGCCGCAGCCTGAGCGGTCTGGGCGATCTGATCTTGGATGAAGCGGCCGAAACTGCATTTTTGCGAAGGAGGGGGCAGCAGGTCGATCTGGGAGGAATCGCTAAGGGATATGCGGCCGACGAGACGGCAAGGCTCCTGAAAGAATATAAGGTGAATAAGGCCCTTGTCAATTTCGGCGGAACCGTTATTACCATTGGAGGGGAGCAGAAGGTCGGTATCCAGAATCCGTATCAGAAAAATGGCGAGTCAGCTGCATACATTGTAGTGGAGAATAAGGCTGTCGTGACCAGCGGCACTTATGAGAGGGGCTTCTTTTTTGAAGGCAGGCGATACCATCATATCATTGATCCGCGTACAGGATGGCCGGCAGATTCCGGGCTGCTGTCCGTGACACTTGTCGGCGGCAGCGCTATGGAACTGGACGCGCTGGCAACGGGCATATGTGTTCTTGGTGAGAAAAGAGGTCTGCCTCTATTGGAAAAACGCAGGATAGAGGCTGTTCTGATAAGTGATGATGGAGAGATAAGGATCACGCGGGGATTGCAGGGAAATTTTTTTATGGGCATAAAATGAGCTTTATTCGGGAGGTATCCGCTCATGGTTAAGAAACGCGGTTTTTTTACACAATTCATCCGGCATTTGGTTCAGATTGCCGCTTTTATCCTGTTCCCGGGACTGTTTATCACGGTGTTTTCAGCCGTGCGGGATCTGGCGGCGGCGGTTATGGACGGACAATTTTCTCTTGCCGGGCTGTTTCCGCAGATCCTTCTTGTTCTCATGGTGCTTCTGATAACAGCATTGTGGGGGCGTTTTTTCTGCGGCTTTCTGTGCTCTTTTGGAATGCTGCAGGAGGCTCTTTTCTTTTTTACAAGGCGGGTTTTGTTCAAAAAGACACGGATCCCGCCACGGTTCGATGCTGGGATGAAATATCTCAAATATGGTATTCTTGCTTTTATAACGGCGGGTGTATGGATACTGGCGCTGCCTGTGGATTCTTCCTGGAGTCCTTGGGGTGTTTTTGGAATGCTGGTTTCCGGGAACTTTTCTGTGATTTCCCGGGCCATACCAACCGCAGGGTTTGTGCTGCTTTTGGTCATAGTGGCCGGTTCTCTGTTTGTAGAGCGTTTTTTCTGCCGGTATCTGTGTCCCTTGGGGGCGCTGTTTGCCATCGTTTCCAGAAAGAGGCTGTATAAAATAAAACGCCGGAGTGATACCTGCACAAATTGCGGGCTTTGTATCAGGACATGCAGCATGGGAATCCATATACCAGAAAAGGACGAGGTAGTGTCGGGGGAGTGTATTCAGTGTATGCAGTGTCTTGCCATATGTCCCAAAGAAAGTCTGTCGGCGAATCCGGCTGGCGCTGTAGCGGGAACTGCCGCTGCTGCGGCCATTGGCGGCACGGTTGTCGTGGGTAATCTGGTATCTTTTCCTGTTTCCGAAACTATATCGAATCAACAGATGACGGAAAAAGCGGAAACAAAAGAAATTACAAAAAAAGCTGAGAATGGGAAGTATAAAGACGGCGTTTACACAGGCGTGGGAGAAGGATTTCGGGGAACGACACAAGTACAGGTAACGGTGGAGGATGGATATATTGAGGATATAACGGTGCTTTCGTTTCAGGATGACCGGGAGTTTTTTCAAAAAGCGCAGTCGGCCGTGATAAACGATATCATCACAGAACAGACGTTTGATGTCAGCGCAGTCAGCGGTGCCACATTTTCCAGCAGCAGCATTATGGATGCCGTTGCGGATGCGCTGGGGAGCGGTTTGGGCGAGCTTGAGCAGCCGGTGGATCATAGCAGTGAGGACGCCGCAGGGCAGCCGGTGGATCACAGCAGTGAGGACGCCGCAGGGCAGCCGGTGGATCACAGCAGTGAAGATGCCGCAGGGCAGCCGGTGGATCACAGCAGTGAAGATGCCGCAGGGCAACCGGTGGATCACAGCAGTGAAGACGCCGCAGGACAGCCTGTGGACGGCGGGCAGAAATCTGATCAGACATCAGGCCTGTTTTCTGCTGCAGACGGCACCTATGAGGGGATGGGAAGAGGGCTGCGCGGGATTACCTGTGTATCCGTTACGGTAGAAGGCGGGATGATCACGGATATTACAATTAAGTCTTATGAGGACGATGCTGCGTATTTCACCCGTGCACAGGATGCGGTTATAAGCGAAATACTACGTACCCAGTCGCTTGATGTGCAGGCAGTCAGTGGTGCCACATTTTCCAGCAACAGTATTATGGATGCTGTCGCGGATGCATTGGGAGCCGGCGCAGCCGGACAGGGACAGCCGGTGGGCAGCAGTGCGGGGGATGCTTCAGGCGGCGAAAGCGGTTCTGAAACAGTCCAGCAGGGAGCGGGTGCAGGAAACGGCTCCGGAGCGGGTCAGCAGGGAGCAGATGAGGGAAACGGCTCCGGAGCGGGTCAGCAGGGAGCAGGCCAGGGAAATGGCTCCGGAGCTGGGCATCAGGGTAATGGCAGACACGGAAGAGGCGGGCGCGGAGGCTCTGGCGGGGGCGGACACAGGGGGAAGGGGAACTGATAGCATTTGATCAAAGCTTGGAAGGCAATATGTCCGCATATTCCACACATGACGCATCTGTGGCTGACAAATTATACCTCAAATATGACCATTTATACTATAATCTTGTTGTGACATGTTTTTTTGTTATACTAAATAGGTCGGTTTAGACCGAACTATTTAATGCTTGGGTAAAGAAGTTTGTCAAAACGTTCTGTGCCTGGGCAGAATGTGAAAGGAATGAAGATAGATTATGAAACAAATGATCGGATCGAGCAGGCGCGGGGATTTGCAGGAAGCCCTCAAAGAGGGGAAAATAACGTCTCCAGCACTTCTTATACTCATGTCGAACGCAGATCAATTTGAGGAACATGTGGCACAGCTTGAGGCTGCCTTCCCGGGAGTACCCAGCATTGGATGTATCGGCATGAGCTATGATAGGCATGTAATTGAAAAAGGGGTTATGATAGTTGCCTGCACAGAAGGTGTTACAGCTGCGGCCAATGTTTTGGAGCAGGTATCCAGTATGCCTGTAAAATACATAAGACGACTGCAAAAGGATTTGGAAAAGATGAATCCGTCTTCGGCTAATACTGTATGTATCAATTTTTGTACGGGAAATGATGCCTGCGTATTGACTACCATGTGCAGTGTGCTTCAAAACAAAAAAGCTGCTTTGATAGGCGGTACCGGTGATGCCGGCAGGGTTTCTGCTAACGGAAAAATTTATGAGGATGCGGCGGCCTACGCCTTGATTAAAAACAATACGGGTAAAATAAAAATATATAAAGAGAACATTTACCAGCCAAACGGTGATTACAGGCTGATTGCCTCGAAGACGAAGAAAGAAGGCTATTTTATTGGTGAATTGAACGGCAGGCCGGCAAAGCAGGTGTATACGGAATTACTGCAGATTGATGAGAAAGCGATAGAAAGTCAGACGTTCAAAAATCCTTTTGGGAAAATTAACGGTACCGATACGAGTATTGTTTCCGTGAAAGGACCAGTGGGGAACGGCCTTTCCTGTTTCAGAGCTGTCAACGATTCGGATGTACTGACAGTACTTGAGGCAAAGGACACGTTTCGGATTGTGGGGGAAACCATCTCACAGATTAAACAGGATTTCACCCGTGTGTCAGCGGTCTTTTCCATAAATTGTCTATTTCGTTATCTGTATTTTCAGCAAAACGGCGAATTGCAGCAGTATCTGGATACGATGGGTACGCTTGGATGCCATGCGGGATTATTTGGTTATGGGGAGCATTATAACGACCAATTCCTGAATCAAACCATGACATGTGTTGTGTTTGAGTAGCGGAAGGAGGGGATATGATTATGTTTCATTGGAAGAAAAAAGCAAAGGAAGCTGCTGCAGGGCAGAATGCATTGAAAAAAGAAAAGCCTGACTGCTATCCTGTCATCCACACGGTACACAGCGTAGAAAATTATCGTCAGCAGATTCTTTTGAAAGAGATTGATTCCTTACAGGGGTTGGGCAAAATCAGAAGTTCTTTCGACGATGTGCTTAAAAAAGAGAATATGATGAAAGAACAGATGGATGCCTTTCAGGAACGGTTTCTTCGCGTAGGAGAAATCTCGGAACAGTTCGGAACCGTAAAACTGCAGATTGATGATTCTGTAAAGATTGCGCAGCAGCAGGTAGGCGGCCTAAAAGAAAGCTCTGGGCAGGTACAGAAATATTTTGATGAAATACAGGAAACTTTTTCGGATTTTCAGATGGCTGTGCAAAACATTAAAATGTGTATGGAAGAGATTGTAGCCGTTGCCAATCAGACAAATCTGCTGGCCCTGAACGCATCCATTGAAGCGGCCAGAGCTGGGGAACAGGGGAAAGGTTTTTCTGTCGTGGCGCAAGAGGTAAAGAAGCTGGCTGAAGGAATTAAGGTTCTTGCAGGAACAGTAGATTCCAGCATAAATGATGTGGAATCCAGTACTGAGAAGCTGAATGACAGCATCAATATTTCAAAGGAGGCTTTGGGTCAGAGCCTTATGGAGGTAGATGCTACATATGATGTGTTTGGCAAAATTATTACCGTGGCGAATGGTGCTACTGAGGTACAGTCCCGGATAGGAGAAGCCATTGCCGTATCCGAAAGTGATTTCAAAGGGGTGAATCAGACATTTATGGCAAATCAGCAGCAGTACGAGCAGGTAACCAGCTATATTGATAAGGCGGATGAGCTTGGTACGGCTAAAAGTGCATTGTTCAGTGCAATGGATCATATGCTTTGTCAGATTGAGCCCATGGTAAAAGAGATAGAGGCATCCATATAATTTCAATAACATTTTAAATCTGTGATCTCCTTGGCCAAAGGCCTGGAGGTCACATGAAATATAAGAACTGTACACGGGGAGAATTGATCCGTGCCAGTTATACTCTTCTTATCACACTGATAAGGAGATTTTTTTTGCAAATGAAGTCAAGGACATTCACTGGGCTGTCCGAAAGTACTCTGCTTCACTAATTTTAATGACTATTTTTGATTGTGTGTTTTGAAATAGGAGAGTATAATAAGTATGTAAGATTTCATGAGAGACAGTTGTAAAACGCCGGCAGGGTTGTAGAGGAGAGACCGTGCTCGTATCTGGAACCATGATTGTGAGAGGAACTTGTCAACAAAGGGATGAGAAAATAAACGGAACACAGCATTTTCTTATCCGGTTTATAAGGGGCAGGCAGGCAAAGATTGAAAGGGATCTGCAGGCTTATTTCAAGAGGAAGAATGAAGAATGGAAAAAAAAGACAAAAAGAAAATGCGTTCTATTAAGGCGAAGTTATTAGGGACGATACTGCCGGTTGTTGCAGTCATGGTGTTGATTATTGCCGCGACCTCCTATTTGATTTCCAAAAATATCATTACAGAATATTCGCAGAACCTGCTAAGCTCCTCCATTGTAAACCAGGCGAACGAGATTGAATCGTGGCTGGATGAGAATTTGTCTGCTTTTCAGACCGTAAAACGCACGATTGAGAGGACAAATCCAAACGAGACAGATTTACAGAGAATATTGGATAGTTATTATCAATTTAATGATAATTACCCAGAGGGGCTGTACGTGGCAGATGAAAACGGAAAGCTGATGAAAGCCGCGGAATCGGACAAGACTGAGAATAACTTGTTGGAATCCGTCTGGTATCGAGACGGCATCACCAGATTAAATATGGCGTTTACGGATGCATACACAGATGAGAATGGGGAAGCGCTTGTCAGCGCCTCAGGTATTTTGGATGACGGTTCTGATGTTTTGAAGGTTATTTCAGCAGATTTATCTTTGCAGCGCATCAGTATTATCGTGAACAGTTTTATTGAGATGGAGGACGCGCAGGCATTTCTGGTCAATTCCAAGGATGGTACGATTCTTGCTCATCGTGATAACAGCTTGATTTCTTCGAGACTTACTGATGCCAGCGATGTATTTATGCGTGATGTAGATGAAAGACTTAATCAGCACGATTATCGGATGACAGAAATAGATAACATGATGACAGCGTTTACGGAAATAGACGGAACTGACTGGATTTTGGTTTCCTATATTCCGACGGAAATCATTTATGCGGATATAAATGGTGTCAGAATTCTCATGGTTGTGATTGGTTTGGTATCGCTGTTGCTGCTTGGCATTTTGATTGAGCGGGTGGTTCATGTAGTGATCAAGCCGGTCAAAGAGCTGACTAGAATCATTACTGCCATGACCGACGGTGATTTTACTGTCCAGGTAACAACAAAGAGCAAGGATGAAATTGGTGTAATGAGCCAAAGTGTGGAGCGGTTTATTCAGTCTATGCGCAATATGATTTTGTCTATTCACGGTGTGTCTGATAAGCTGCATATCCAGGCAGACAATAGTAATGAAGTTTCTGGTGAGATGTACAGTGCTTCGCGGCTGCAGAGCGAGTCGATGCAGGAGCTGAACAATACGGTAGAGCAGCTGTCTATGTCGGTGAATGAGATTGCGGAAAATGCCACTACACTTGCAGCAGTAGTGGCGAATACCAGGGAAGATGGTGAACAGGTAGATCTTAAGGTGAAGGCGACAGTAGAGGTTTCCCGTCAGGGAAAAGAAGATATGCAGAATGTTGGAGTTGCGATGCAGAGTATCAATGAATCGACGGTGAAGCTTCAACAGGCAATAGACAAGGTGGGTAATGCATCCGAGGAAATTACGAAAATTACGGGTGTGATCAGTGATATTGCGGACGAGACAAATCTGCTGTCCCTGAATGCGTCCATTGAGGCGGCCCGGGCAGGAGACGCAGGGAAGGGTTTTGCGGTAGTTGCAACACAAATCGGAAAGCTGGCTCAGACCAGCTCTGATTCTGTACATAATATTGAAAGTTTAATTTCTGAGATTAATATTCTTGTAAAAGATGCAGTTAGTCAAGCCGGTGACAGTGTAGGTAACATACGAAACAGCGGCATGCTGGTGAATGGTGCTCTGCAGACATTTGATGTGATATTTAATAATATTGACGAGGTAAATCATCTGGTACAGCAGATGATTGAAAAGGTGGAGCAGGTGGATAATGTCGCTGTCAATGTTGCTGCCATTTCAGAGGAGCAGGCGGCAAGTTCGGAAGAGATTTTGGCGACATCGACAACGATGGTGGAACATGCACACAGCATCACCGAAAACAGTGAAACGGTTGCGGAAGGAGCAAAAGAACTGACAGAGTCGGCAGTAGAGCTGGCAAACCAGGTGAATATGTTTAAGGTGGACAGGGAGGATGAAATATGAGAAAAAAGCTGGTAATATTGTTGAGCGTAGTGGTGCTAGGGATGCTGGTACTTGCTGGCTGTGGGAGTGACAGCGGCGTTTCTTCAAATAAAAATATAAAAATTCTTCTTGTTTTAAACCAAATGGACAGCTTTCGAGAGACGCTTGTTGCGGCGGCGAGAAATACCGCTGAGGCGGAGGGCGTACAGTTTGATTTTAAGGATGCGGAGGGTTCCATTGAAAACCAGGTGAATTATTTGAAATCTGCCAAGCAGGAAGGCTACAATGTGATTCTGTGCAGTCCGGTATCCACGGAGACTGTTGTGGAACTCAAGGCGAGCGCGGGCGACATACCGATGGTCTTTATCAATAGCTGTCCGAATGAAAAGCAGCTAAAAGAAGGAAAGTACATGTATGCCGGCTCTGACGAATTTGTGGCAGGGCAGTTTCAGGCGGAGTATGTTCTGAATAAGCTTTCGGATCGCCAGCAGATTAATGTCGTGTTAATAAAGGGCGAAAAAGCGCATTCTGCTACGGACGGCAGGACCAAAGGCGTAAAGCAGACGTTGGAGCGCAGCGGAAAGACAATTAATTATGTGTTCGAGGATTATGCAGACTGGGATCAGGAGTTGTCGAAGCATTTGTTTGAAACGTTTTTAAAAACCGGGTCCCCGGTTGATTGTGTGCTTTGTGAAAATGACTCAATGGCACTTGGAGTGATTGAAGTGTGTAAAGAGAAAAATATTGACCTGAATACCCTGCCGGTGCTGGGCGTGGATGCGACTGCAGACGGATGTGCTGCGATCAAAAATGGAGAGATGGCATTTACTGTTTGTCAGTCTGGAGCCGGGCAGGGGAAGGCGGCCGTGGAAGCGGCGATTCGGTTTGCCAGCGGCGAATCGGTTGATTCGCTGGAAGGCGTCAGTGAGGATGGAAAATATGTCTGGGTTCCCTTTGAAAAAGTTGACAGCACAAATGTGTCTCAGTACAGTAATTAAGGGTTCTGCAAGACGCTCTCCCCTGTTATAGTCTGCAGGCATGATAGAGCTGCTTTGTACCCTTTTCTGCAAAATCCTCTTATTTGGATAAGTGATGGATGGCTCTGTGCATTACCCAAAAATATCTATCAAAGGAAGCTGGTTTGTGATATGATAAATATGTAGGTTCCAGCGTTTTTCAAATGCTGAAATAACACAGAAGAACGGGGGAGAAAATAGTAAGATATGAAGAATCTGAGTGTAGTTATCAAAATGACGGTTATTGGAATTTTAGTTGTTATATTTATGTTGTTTAGCATTAATTTTTCTGTAACCAGTATGCAGTCTATTAACAGCCGTATTTTAGAGGAGGAGGAAGAAAATATCCGAAAGGATTATGACGACAAAATACGACAGCAGGTGGAGCAGGTAATTTCACTATTGGATTATTATCAGGCAAATATTGAGGCAGGTGTTTACAGCAGGGAGGAGGGTATGAAACTTGCGGCCGATGCAGTGCGGCAGTTAAGATATGGAGAAGACGGGTATTTTTGGGTGGATCAGTCGGATGGCATAAATGTTGTGCTGCTTGGGAGCGACACTGAGGGAACCAATCGTCTTGGCACGAAAGACGTTACAGGTTTCGAGATGGTAAAGGATTTTATACAGGGTGCTGTGAAAAACGGAAGTTATTATAATGATTATCAGTTTCCGAAAGAGGGCAGTACAGATCCCATGCCCAAGAGAGCATATACACAATATTACGAACCATTTGACTGGGTTGTCGGGACCGGAAATTATGTGGATAATATTGATAAACAAATTGCTGCTTCCACTGAAGAGGCAGACCAGTTTACGGAAAAGAGAATTAATTTATTTTTGTTAGTGTGCACGGGATCTGAAATTGTCATGATTTTGTATCTTGTGGCTACAGCGCTCAATATTACCAGGCCTTTAAAGCAGATAGGCGGGGTGCTGCATAGTATGGCAGAGGGTGATTTTACGCCTAAAATGAATGATAAACTTTTAAGCCGCAAGGATGATTTTGGCAAGTTATCAGGAATTTTGGAAAAAATGCGTGCAAGCATCAGCGGACTTATCAGTGAGGTTAAGGATGAGACTGATATGACGATGAAGAGCGTCAGCGGTATTTCCCAGAATATGGAGAACCTGAACGGTGAGGTAGAAGATGTATCCGCAACGACCATACAACTTTCTTCCTCCATGGAGGATACTGCCACGGCGTCCGGGGATATCAATGAAATGACGAAGGAAATAGAGTGTGCGGCCAGAAATATTGCGGAGCGGGCGCAGGAAGGTGCAGAACGAGCGGATGATATTCACCAAAAAGCGATGGATGCAAAGGGGGTTGCCAGCAATAGTAAAAACAGTCTGATCAGGCAAAAGGCATCCATTGAGAAGGATCTTCAGGATGCATTGACAAAGGTACAGGTGGTTTCCCAAATCTCAACGCTTGCCGAATCTATTATGGAAATTACATCACAGACAAACCTGTTGTCTTTGAATGCAAGTATTGAGGCTGCCAGGGCTGGCGAGGCGGGAAGAGGATTTGCAGTTGTTGCGGATGAAATTCAAAAACTTGCCGAGCAGTCACAACAGAACACGGAAAATATACAGAAAGTGACTAAACAGGTCAATGAATCTGTCGGAAGTCTTGCGGAAGACGCACAGCAATTATTGTCATTTATTGACAACCAGGTGATGGAGAGTATGGGACTTCTTGAAAAAATAGCAAGTGATTATAACGAGGATGCTGGAGAAATTGATTCCCTTGTCACTGATTTCAGCGCTATTTCTGAAGAACTGCTGGCATCTATCAACAATATCACAGATACGCTTAACGGTATTTCCAGGGCAGCACGTGAGGGTGCGGATGGAGCGGTAAATATTTCGGAACGCATACAGAATGTGGTGAGATCTTCTGACTCAGTGAATACAGCTCTGCAGGAGGCAAACGGAATCGTGGCCAGGCTTGGAGACGCGACAAGCAAATTTGTGCTATAATTGTCTGTAAATAATGATTAAGAAGATAACAGCGATATGATCGGAATCCATAGATTGTATAAATCTGGCGAAATTTTCTTGTGCTTTTTTTCAGAAAATTTCTTTTCGTCGTCAATTAGATGTGATATACTATACAAGAATGTGGGATAAGAGATAAAAATTTGAGCGCCCGCGCGCTCGATTCGAAAATTACACTTTTGCATTTTCCTATAGAATTAAAAAGGAGCCGATAAAGATGGGTGCGCAGCGGGATGCACATTTTCAATTGATGAAACGGCTGCTCGTCATTATTCCGCTTTCCACAATACTGATACTGATGATCCTTTGTGTGGTTCTGGGAGTGAATCTCTATGATGCGAAACGTGAACTCCGCGCTCTGCGCGGACAGGCAGCGCCTGCGATGGCGGAGAACTGGACAGCTGAAGGAGAGAGGCTAAGTAGAGAATTGTATACGGCTTCTGGTGTGAGCGAGTTTAGGCGGGATATGTCTGATGCTGATTCCGCGGTGGCCGGGACGGAGGATGGGGAGAGAAAGGTATACCTCACTTTTGATGATGGGCCGAGCAGCAATACCGGCAAGATTTTAGATATACTGGCAGAGTATAATGTGAAAGCAACCTTTTTTGTGGTTGGCAAAGAAGAAGAAAAATATCAGCCGTTATATAAAAGGATAGTGGAGGAGGGGCATACACTTGCGATGCACTCCTACAGCCATAAATATAATGAAATCTATCAGTCTAGGGAAAGCTATGTGGAGGATTTGACGAAGCTGCAGGAGTTTCTTTACGATACGACAGGGGTATGGTGCAGATACTGTAGATTTCCAGGAGGGAGCAGCAATACGGTAAGCAGTGTGGACATGCATGAACTGATCGATTATCTGGAAGAGCAGGATATGAGTTATTTTGACTGGAATGTTTCTTCGGGAGACGCTTCGTCAGTATATATCAGTCCGGAGGCCATTGTAAGAAATTCGACAGCGAAACTTAGTGAGCTTAAAGAAGCGATTATTCTGCTGCATGATGCTTCCGGGAAAGAATCTACAGTGGATGCCCTGCCGAAATTGATTGAGCAGATTCAATCTATGGAGGATACGAAGATCGTTCCGATCACAGATGAGACGGAACCGATTCATCATATAAGCAACGAATAAAGAATGGAGGATTAGGGAATGGGTTTTTTTACGGATTTGAAGGATGACTTATCCCAGGCTGTCAATGAGCTGATGCCGGAGGAAGAGCAGCAGGCGGCTTTGGCTGCAGAAGGCCAGGCCGGCGGGCAGACAGTGCCTGCAGATGCATCTTCGGCAGATATGCTTGGATCCGTGGATTTAAGCGGTATGTTGGATAAGATAGAAGAGATGGGAGACGCGGAGCTTGTTGCTGTGTCTGAAACAAAAGCGGCCGCGGCGGAGCCGGTTATAGAGGAGCCGGCGGTGGAAGCAGTGATAGAGGCACCTGTATTGGAGGAGCCCATGTTAGAAGAAAATGTAATAGAGGAAGAGGAGGCAGAGCCGGTAATGGAAGTATTGGCAGCAGAAGTGGAAAAACCTGTAGAAAAAAGTGAAAAAACCCAGAATAGCGGAGGAAAAGGAAAGAACATGGAAGTACAGGCAAATCGCGTCGCAGTAGACGAGACGGCTGTTGTGACAGAAGGTATGACAATAACAGGTGATGTTGTATCGGAAGGTTCTATGGAGCTGATCGGTACAGTAAACGGAAACATTGATATCCTCGGCAAATTGAATATCACAGGTACCATTCAGGGGAATTCTAAGGCAGCGGAAATTTATGCCGAGGGTGCGAAGATCAGCGGAGAGATAAGCAGCCAGGGCAGCGTGAAGATCGGCCAGAGTTCTGTAGTGATTGGAAATATTACTGCTACCAATGCAGTGATCGCAGGGGCTGTTAAGGGTGATATTGATGTGCACGGTCCGGTTATTCTGGATACCACAGCTATTGTGATGGGCAATATCAAATCCAAATCTGTGCAGATTAATAACGGAGCTGTCATTGAAGGTATGTGTTCCCAGTGTTATGCAGATGTTAATCCGACATCCTTCTTTGAGGAGTTTAAAAAAAAGAAATAAGTCCGGGCGCATAGAGGAGAAAGGTTGAATAAATTCTCTGATGAGCAATTTAGTTCAACAAACTGAACAAGTTCAGCGTAAAACGCTTCGGAATGGAGGGAAATATGAAGCGTATACTCTTGAAGTTAAGCGGAGAAGCTCTGGCGGGTGAAAAAAGGACAGGGCTTGATGAGGAAACAGTGCGTGGTGTGGCCTTGCAGGTGAAGCAGCTGGTGGACGATGGGATACAGGTGGGAATCGTGATCGGCGGCGGTAATTTTTGGCGCGGCCGGTCCAGTGAAAACATTGACAGGACGAAGGCGGATCAGATTGGAATGCTTGCTACGGTTATGAACTGTATCTATGTGTCTGAGATTTTCAGATCTGTAGGTATGATGACGTCTGTGCTTACCCCGTTTGAATGCGGCTCCTTTACAAAGGTTTATTCCAAGGACAGGGCCAATAAGTATTTTGCAAAAAATATAGTAGTCTTTTTTGCGGGGGGAACAGGTCACCCTTACTTCTCCACAGATACAGGGGTAGTACTCCGGGCTGTTGAAGTGGATGCAGATGTGATTCTTTTGGCGAAGGCGGTGGACGGGGTTTATGACGACGATCCTCGTCATAATCCGAATGCTAGGAAGTATGATGAAGTTTCCATTGAAGAGGTGATTGCAAAAAACCTGCAGGTGGTGGACATGACAGCTTCCATTCTGGCGCGGGATAACAAAATGCCTATGTGGGTGTTTGGCTTGAATCAAAAGAACAGCATTGTCAACACTGTCAAAGGTGAATTTAACGGTACAAAGGTGACTGTATAGTCGATGCAGACCTGTTGGTCAGCATCACAAGAATTACTGTGTAATTCTTGATGTGGATTTTATTTGGGAGGATTACAGATATGGACGAGAGATTGAAGCCCTATGAGCAAAAAATGCAAAAGTCCTATGATTTTCTGGTGAATGATCTGGGTGCAATCCGTGCCGGGCGTGCCAATCCCCATGTCCTTGATAAGATCAAGGTGAATTACTACGGAACACCCACACCGATTCAGCAGGTGGGTAATATCACAGTTCCGGAGGCGAGGGTTTTGCAGATTGCGCCATGGGAAAAGAGTTTGATCAAGGAGATAGAAAAAGCGATTATGGCGTCGGATGTGGGTATTACGCCCTCTAACGATGGCTCATTGATCCGGCTGGTATTCCCAGAACTCACAGAGGAGCGTCGTAAGGAGCTTGTGAAGGATATCAAGAAGCGGGGCGAGGACAATAAAGTGGCGATCCGCAATACCAGACGGGACGGCAACGATGCATTGAAGAAGCTTGCGAAGGCAGAGGTTTCTGAGGATGAGATTAAAGAGCTCGAGGACAAGCTGCAGAAACTGACAGACAAGTTCATCAAGGATGTGGATAAGCTGGTGGAGGAGAAATCAAGAGAGATCCTGACTGTTTAACAAATTGTTTAGAGGGGCTTACAGAATGTTGGATTCTGTTGCCCCTTTCGTTTAGCAGTTTACATAATATATGAAATTGGAAGAATACTCTGAGAAAGTATATTTGAGCGAGGAAATTATGGGGGAAGAAAATAAAATGCCACAGCATGTGGCAATCATTTTAGATGGGAACGGCAGGTGGGCTAAGAGCAAAGGAATGCCGCGAAATTATGGACATGTGCAGGGTGCAAAGACGGTGGAGGTGATCTGCGAGGAGGCTTACCGCATGGGGATACAGTATCTGACAGTGTATGCATTTAGCACAGAGAATTGGGAAAGACCGGCGGACGAGGTGGATGCGCTGATGGGGCTTCTTCGGAACTATATGAAGACCTGTCTGAAGACAGCGGCAAAAAATAACATGTGTGTTCGTGTGATCGGAGAGAAGTCCAGGCTCGATGACGATATCAGGAAACGGATTGAGGAGCTGGAGGAGGCCACAAAGAACAATACAGGACTGCATTTTCAGATCGCAATCAATTATGGAGGCAGGGATGAGATTGTCCGCGCTGCGAGAATGCTTTCCAAAAGAGTGCAGGCTGGGGAATTTGCGCCGGAGGATATCACACAGGAACGGTTTGCAGATGCTTTGGATACAGCGGGAATACCGGAGCCGGATCTTTTGATCCGGACATGCGGGGAGCAGCGGATTTCGAATTTCCTGCTCTGGCAGCTGGCATATACCGAGTTCTACTTTACACCGGTGGCCTGGCCCGATTTCTCAAAAGAAGAATTAGAGAGGGCCGTTGCGGCATATAATAAGAGGGACAGACGCTATGGTCTTGTCAGAGAATAGGGGGACGCTGTATGTTTCGTACAAGATTGTTGAGCGGTATTCTGCTGGTGGTGGCTGCTCTGGCAGTTCTGATTATGGGCGGATCCCTTCTCGCAACGGTTTTGTTTCTGATTTCTGTCATTGCCTACCGTGAGCTTTCTGGAGCATGCGGGATACGCAAGGAGGGGGAGAAAACCTGCCTTCCTGAGATAGTAGGCTGTGCGATGACGATTGTGTATTATGGAGCGCTTGGATTATCTTTGTCCTTTGGAGCTGCGGCTGTCCACACTGCCATGCTGTTCGTAGTTGTGGCGGTATTTTTGCTTTTTTTGTTTGTCTATGTGTTTACTTTTCCGAGGTATCACGCAAATCAGATTATGTCTGCCATGTTTTCTTTTCTCTATGGGCCTGTGATGCTGTCTTTTCTTTATTTGTTGAGAGAAGGGTTTGAGGAAGGCATTTATCTGGTCTGGTTTGTGTTTTTGGCCTCTTGGGGGAGCGATACTTGCGCTTACTGTGCGGGAGTACTGTTTGGCAAACATAAAATGGCGCCTAAACTAAGTCCGAAGAAGTCCGTTGAGGGCGCGGTGGGCGGCGTTCTGGGGGCAGCGTTGTTGTTTGTTATCTATACACAGCTTGTGATTAACAAATATACCATGATCACGCTGCCACTGCCATTTGCTGCGGTACTCGGCGCGATGGGAGCGGTGATCTCCATGGTGGGGGATCTGGCGGCTTCCGCTGTGAAAAGGGATCACGATATTAAGGATTATGGGAAACTAATACCGGGGCACGGTGGGATAATGGATCGATTTGACAGTGTGATCGTAGCGGCGCCGATGATTTACGCGGGTGTTGCGCTGTTGATGTTTTTGGGGTGATGAGGAGTGAAGTACAAATGAAAAAAATAGGTATTCTGGGTTCAACAGGGTCTATTGGGACACAGACACTTGATATTGTCAGAAAGGAGAGGGACCTGGAGGTGGTGTCCCTGGCAGCCGGCTCTAATGTATCGCTTTTAGAGAAGCAGATCAGGGAATTCAAACCAAAGACAGCCGCACTTTGGGATGAAGAGGCGGCTTCGGATTTGAAACAGCGGGTAAGCGACATGCCGGTGCGCGTGGTCAGCGGTATGGACGGCCTTTTAGAGGTATCCACAATAGAAGAAATGGAAGTGCTGGTCACCGGGATTGTGGGGATGATAGGCATCAGGCCCACTATTGCGGCCATAGAGGCAGGGAAGAATATTGCACTTGCAAACAAGGAGACGCTGGTGACGGCAGGTCATATTATTATGCCGCTGGCTAAGAAGAAGGGCAGTTCCATTCTGCCAGTGGACAGTGAGCACAGTGCCATTTTCCAGTCGTTACACGGGGAGAACAAAGAGCGGGTGGAGAAGATCCTGCTTACGGCTTCCGGAGGTCCTTTTCGTGGGAAGAGAAGAGAAGAACTTGCAGATATGACTGTGGAGGATGCGTTGAAGCATCCGAACTGGTCTATGGGGAAGAAAGTTACCATCGACTCTGCTTCCCTCTGTAACAAGGGACTTGAGGTGATGGAGGCTAAATGGCTCTTTGACGTGGAGCTTTCACAGATTGAGGTGGTGGTGCATCCCCAGAGTATTCTCCACTCGGCAGTGCAGTTTGCGGATGGCGGGATAATGGGACAGATGGGCGTGCCAGATATGAAGCTGCCCATTCAGTATGCTCTGTTTTATCCGGACAGAAGGCCCATGGATGCAGGAAGAGTGGACTTATGTAAACTTGGAAGCCTCACCTTTGAGAAACCGGATATAGATACTTTCCGAGGATTGGCTCTGGCATATCGGGCTGCTGAGAGGGGTGGATCTCTGCCCACAGTGTTTAATGCGGCCAATGAGAAAGCGGTAGCGCTCTTTTTGGCAAAGAAAATTCGCTTTCTACAGATACCGGAGTTGATCGAAGCGGCCATGGATGCGCACCAGGTGAAGGAAGAACCGACAGTGGAGGATATCCTGGCAGCAGAGGCAGAGACTTACGAATATATTAGACAAGAATTTGGAGAGCAGCGGTTTGATTAGAACAATTATTTTATTTATAATTATATTTGGTTTGGTAGTGATTTCTCACGAGATGGGACACTTTTTGATTGGCAGGAAAAATGGAATTCGAGTGGTGGAGTTTGCGGTGGGAATGGGACCGACACTTTTTTCTTTCACAAAGGGCGGGACGAAATATTCCTTAAAACTTCTTCCTCTTGGCGGTGCCTGTATGTTTGACGGGGAAGATGGAGTAGAACAGGAACGAGAGAACAGAGTGGAGGTTTCGCCGGAAGGTAAGTCATTTACGGAGGCTGGCGTTTGGGCGCGTATTGCCACTGTCTTTGCAGGTCCTTTTTTTAACTTCATTTTAGCTTTTGTGGTGGCGGTGATTTTGAGTGCTTTCTCAGGAGCCGATCTGCCCGTGGTGGGTACTGTCACCGAGAATTCTGCAGCCAGCGAAGCAGGGCTTAAAACGGGAGATGTGATTACTAAAATTGGCAGGGAACCGATTCACTTTTATCGGGAAGTTATGTTGATTTCTTCCCTGAACCGGGGAGAGACAATGGAAATCACATACGAGAGGGACGGACAGAAGGCTGTGACTGCATTATCTCCCAAATACAGTGAGGATGACGGACGTTATTATATGGGAATCACTAACGCCGGTGTTTATCTGGAATGTAATCCACTGCAGGTGTTTCAGTATGGCTTTTATGAGGTGGAATACTGGGTCAAAATCACTTACAAAAGTCTGCGTATGCTGGTGATGGGGCAGGTGTCAAAGGATGATGTGTCGGGACCTGTAGGCATTGCCCAGCTGGTGGGGGAGAGTTATGACCAGGCGGAGAAAAACTACGGTACATCCTATGCAATTCTGACTATGCTGGAGATTGTGGTGCTTTTGTCGGTGAATCTGGGTATTATGAACCTTTTGCCAATCCCGGCGCTGGACGGCGGGCGTCTGGTATTCATGCTGGTGGAAGTGATCAGGGGCAAGCCTGTGCCGCCGGAGAAGGAGGGCATGGTTCATTTCGCCGGGCTTGTGGTATTGATGGTATTAATGGTATTTATTATGTATAATGATATTATGAGATTGGTAAGATAAATTTGCGCGATAAATAACAGCTTTATGCAGACAGAGAGAATATCTTCTGTCTGCTTGTTTTTTTAGAAAAAACATAGTAAAATGTTTATATCAAATCTCGTTCGAAGATTTAAAAGTGATTGCAGCGGGCATCCCGCAAAATTCTCTGTCATTTGCGTTTGTTTTTATACAGGAAATAGTGAAGACACATGTTATTTTAAGTAAAAAGGAGGCAGGAGTAAGAATATGCAGTATTTGACAAATGTATATTGGTGCCAGGGGAGTGAGGCAGAAAAAAACCAGGATTCTGTCGTGCTTCAACAGGTATTAACACGCCGAGGGCGTGTGCTCATGGCAGCGGTATGCGATGGTATGGGGGGCATTTCCTCAGGAGAGGTGGCAAGCGGCTATGTGACGGAGGAGCTTCAGGCGTGGTTTTACAGAGAGCTTATTTGTATGGTGCAGAAAAGAAAGAGGTGCTGGGTGATACGCAGATCATTGGATCGTCTGGTGTTTCATATGCAGAGGCAGTTGCAGCGGTACGCGGCGCATAAGGAGCTGTCATTGGGAACTACCATGACAGTGCTCGTGGTGTGGGAGAGAACTTGGATGCTTTGGCATTTGGGGGACAGCAGGGCTTATCGCTTTCGGGGAAAGAGAGTGGAACAGCTGTCCAAGGATCATGTGTACGGCGCAGGACAGCTGACAAAATGTTTGGGGAGTTTTGGATACTTTGTGCCAGAGCACAGAATGGGTGTACTAAATCCGGGAGAAGGGATATTGCTGTGCACGGACGGTTTTTGGAGGCTGATATCCGGGGAGGAGTTGAGGGATGTGATGAATTCCAGTGAGCTTGCGGAAGAAGAACAGATCGGGCGGCGGCTCAAAGAGATTGGTTGTGTGTGTATGAAGCGAGGTGAGCGGGACAACTTGTCGGCAGTGTATGTGAAGCTCGCAAAAGAGTTTACATGATGCTATCTTATATTGTTTATATCAGAGATTGGATGGAGGAAAAGTATGTGTGAAGAAATGCGGTTGGGAAGATACAGAATGATTAAGCCTCTGGGACAGGGCGGTGAGGGCTGTGTCTGGCTGGCAGAGGACGAGAGTCTCTCCAGGATGGCGGCAGTGAAGCAGCTTTGGGATGAGGACGAGAAGCGAATCAGAAAGGAAGCTGTTTTTCTGCGGGATCTGAGACATCCCATGCTGCCGTTGGTTTATGACCTTTTTTATGCACAGGGGCAAGGTCTTTCTTTTCCAATGGAAGAGGGGTGGTATTTAGTAATGGAATATATAGATGGAATAAGTTTACATAAGTATATTGAAACCAAAGGGAAAATGGAGGAGGAACAGGTGTTCCTGTGGGCGGAGGCTATTCTTGATGTTTTGGCATATCTTCATACGAGGAAAACACCTGTTATATATAGAGATTTGAAAGCTGATAATATCATGGTGTGCCGGGATGGAGGCCTTAAGCTGGTGGATTTTGGAGCGGCAGTTTTTAGAAGTTTTGGGGAAGGGATTAACAGTGAAATGGTGTATACGATGGGTTATGCTGCGCCGGAGCAGCTGAAAGTGTGCGGCGGGGGTGCTAATGCGGACGAGAGGAGTGATATCTATGCTTTCGGCAAGATCCTCTATTTTATGATTACCGGGGTAGATCCTGGGGTGCCGCCATATACGACACTGCCTGCTTCCCTTTACAATCCGTTGATTTCTGAGGAATTGGAACGGGTAATTACTCGTTGTACCTGCGAGGAGCCAAGGGCGCGCTATCAGGTGGCCAAGGAAGTTTTGGCGGATCTGATGGCGGGACCACGCAGGAGAGGGGGCAGACGGAGAAGTTTTGTACGGCATGTGGAGAAACAGGTTTATCTGACGACGAAGGAAGGCGTTGGCCTGCTATGACCGTTCCGTTTTATGTGACTACGCTCCCAGGCGGTTGGCAATTTCCTTTGTTGTCTTGACGATTTTTTTCATATATAATAGTGTGAGAAGAACTTCTAAAGACGTCCCGCCATAGGACGGGACGCCAAGAAGTTCTAGGAGTTGCTTTGCAACTCCTTCTCCCGGACGAGCCTGCTCGTCCGTGGATTTTGAGACACAGCGAAACTGTGACATGGGGGTTAGTGTGACCGAGGAGGCAGATATGAAAAACCATAGAGAGAAGACGAAAGTAATTACAATAGGCGATAGAAAAATAGGCGGGGGCAGTCCGATCTTGATTCAGTCCATGACGAATACGGCGACAGAGGATGTGGAAGCGACGGTTGCACAGATCTTGCGCTTGGAGAAAGCGGGATGTGAGATCATTCGTTGTACGGTGCCGACTGCTGAGGCGGCGTCAGCCCTTGCAAAAATTAAGAAACGAATACACATTCCGCTGGTGGCGGATGTTCATTTTGACTACAAGATGGCCATTGCGGCAGTGGAGAATGGCGCAGACAAGATCCGCATCAATCCTGGGAATATCGGCACGAGGGAGAAAGTGGCGGCGGTGGTTGCAGCAGCTAAGGAGAGGAATGTTCCCATTCGTGTGGGCGTGAACAGTGGGTCTTTGGAGCGTGAACTGGTGGAGAAATACCAAGGTGTGACGGCCAAAGGGCTGGTGGAGAGCGCGCTTGATAAGGTGAGAATTATCGAGGACTGCGGATATGACAACTTAGTTATCAGTATTAAATCCTCAGACGTGATGATGTGTGTCCGGGCGCATGAGCTTTTGGCCGAAAAGACGAACTATCCACTGCATGTGGGAATCACAGAGTCGGGGACGGTGACGAGCGGCAATATAAAGTCGGCCATCGGGCTTGGTATTATTTTAAACCAAGGGATAGGTGACACGATACGGGTGTCGCTGACCGGGGATCCTGTGGAAGAGATCAAATCTGCGAAACTGATACTTAAGACGCTGGGGCTTAGAAGGGGCGGCATTGAGGTAGTGTCCTGCCCGACCTGCGGGCGGACCAAGATTGATCTGATCAAGCTGGCAGGAGAGGTGGAGGAGATGGTGCAGGACATTCCGTTGGACATCAAGGTGGCGGTTATGGGCTGTGCGGTGAACGGTCCTGGGGAGGCAAAGGAAGCCGACATCGGCATTGCCGGAGGAATAGGCGAAGGACTGTTGATTAAAAAGGGAGAAATCGTGAGGAAGGTGCCGGAAAAAGAGCTTTTAGACACCTTGCGGGAGGAGCTTTTGCACTGGAATGAGTAAATCTTTTTTTGAGGTATTTCCCTCATTAAAACTGGATACAGGATTGCAGGATTTGTTCGAAAATGTCGCAGTGGAGAGAGTGACGAGCACCAAGCGGAAGGATTTTCTGCGTGTTTACATTGCTGCAGATCATCTGATCAGCAAGGAGGATGTGTTTCGAGTAGAGCGGGAAATCGGGAGGCAGTTTTTTCCGAACATGTCTATCGTTATCAAGTTCTACGAGCGCTTTACACTTTCCGCCCAGTACAATCCTGAGAAGTTGATGGATGCGTACAGAGAAAGTATTCTTCTGGAATTGAAAGAGACTTCGCCTGTGGAGTACAGTCTTTTCAAGCGGGCCGACGTGACTTTTGAGGGGGAACGGATGCAGCTTACCTTGGAGGATACGGTGTTTGGCCGGGAGAAAGCGGGAGAACTGGCGCGCATTTTGGAGAAAATATATAATGAGCGCTGCCGGATTCCGATACAGGTAGATGTGGCTTATAAGGAGAAGACGCCGCGTAGAGGCTATGAAGAGGATGAACGACGGCTGGCCATACAGGTGGCGGAGATTTCTGCCAGAGCGGGCTTTCATGTACAGATGAAAGGGGCTGCTCTGTCCCCGGGGAGTGATGAGAAAGAGGAGGATGAAGGAACGAAAGCAAGAAGCGTGCAGCAGGCTGATTCCGGACATCTTGCGCACACTTCCTTGGAGGCGCCGGCGGGGGCGTCTCGTCGAATGTCAAAATCTGCGGCGGGAAGTAGAGAGAAATCTGATTTTAAGCGGCCTTTAAAGCGTTCAGACAATCCCGATGTTATTTATGGCAGGGATTTTGATGAGGATGCCATGCCCATTGAGGAGATTATTGGTGAGATGGGGGAGGTGGTTATCCGTGGGAAGGTGATCCGGTCGGACAAGCGGGAGATCAAGAATGAGAGGACAATCTTGATCTATGATATCACGGATTACACGGATACCATGACAGTAAAGTTTTTCGTTCGAAATGATCAGGTGAAAGAAATAACGGATGTTATGAAAGATGGCACTTTTGTCAAACTGAAAGGGATGACCGCTCTCGACAAGTTTGACCACGAGTTGAATATTGGTTCGCTGGCTGGGATCAAGAAGATACCAGACTTTACGACCTCGAGAGAGGACAGAAGCGTCAGAAAGCGGGTGGAACTACACTGTCACACGAAGATGAGCGATATGGACGG
>DLAA01000035.1:40461-49939 GCA_002493835.1 Lachnospiraceae bacterium UBA7060
GAAGATGAGCGATATGGACGGGGTTTCCGAGGCCAAGGATATTGTGAAGCGCGCTTACAAGTGGGGGCATCCCGCCATTGCCATTACCGACCACGGCGTGGTGCAATCCTTTCCGGACGCGAATCATGTGTGGGAGGATCTCTGGAAGGCGGAGAAGAACCGGCGCAAGGAAGCGGGGGAGCAGGAGCCTGACAAGCAGGATTTTTTCAAGGTAATTTACGGTGTGGAGGCATATCTGGTGGACGATCTGCAAGAGATTGCCACTAATGACAAAGGACAAGATTTCGGGGCGGATTTCGTGGTTTTTGACATTGAGACCACAGGCTTTTCCCCCACGCAGAACCGCATTATCGAGATCGGCGCGGTAAAGGTCAGCGCTGGAAAGATTGTGGATCGATTTTCCACGTTTGTTGATCCGCTGGCTCCCATTCCTTTTGAGATCGAGAAGCTGACAGGAATAACAGATGATATGGTTATGGGAGCAGAGCAGATCGATACGGTACTGCCGCAGTTTCTGACCTTCTGCGAGGGCTGTATGCTGGTGGCGCACAATGCGCAGTTTGACATGAGCTTCATCATGGAAAATTGCGACAGGCTGGATATTTCTCATGATTTCACTTATGTGGATACGGTGGGGATTGCAAGGGTATTATTGCCGGGACAGAAGAAACACACGTTGGATGCTGTGGCAAAGGCTTTGAATGTGTCTTTGGAAAATCATCATCGGGCGGTGGACGACGCGGAGGCAACAGCAGAAATCTTTGTAAAGCTGGCGGCTATGATGGCGAAGGAGGGAATCACCACTCTTGCACAGATCAATGAGAGAGGAAAATCGAGCCCGGATATTATCAAAAAGCTGCCCACTTATCATGCCATTATTTTAGCTAAAAACAATGTGGGACGCATGAATCTTTACCGGCTGGTGTCCGAATCCCATCTGACTTATTTTTCCAGAAGGCCCAGAATTCCAAAGAGCCTGCTCTCTAAATGCCGGGAAGGTCTGATTATTGGGAGTGCCTGCGAGGCAGGAGAGCTTTACCGGGCCCTCTTGGAGAAAAAATCCGATGCAGAGATCGCGAGACTGGTGAACTTCTATGATTATCTGGAGATTCAGCCGCTTGGCAACAATCGGTTTATGATCGAGTCAGACCGGACACCGAGTATCACTTCTATGGAAGATATCAAGGAGATCAACAGACAGATCGTGCGGTTGGGAGAGCAGTTTCATAAGCTTGTGGCCGCCACATGCGATGTGCATTTTTTAAATCCAGAAGACGAGATTTACCGCCGTATTATTATGGCGGGGCAGGGCTTTCCGGATGCAGATAATCAGGCGCCTTTATATTTTCGGACAACGGAGGAGATGTTGAAGGAATTTGAGTATCTGGGAAGCGACAAAGCTGAGGAGGTGGTGATCACCAACACGAATCTGATTGCAGATATGATAGAGGTCATGTCTCCGGTACGGCCTGATAAGTGTCCGCCTGTCATCGCGGACAGCGATAAGCAGCTTACGGAGATCTGCTACAACAAGGCCCATGAGCTCTACGGGGAAACCTTGCCGAAGATTGTGGAGGACAGATTGGAGAAGGAGCTCCATTCCATTATCTCCAACGGTTTTGCCGTGATGTACATTATTGCTCAGAAACTTGTGTGGAAGTCTGTGGAGGACGGCTATCTGGTGGGATCAAGAGGTTCCGTGGGAAGCTCTTTCGTGGCAAATATGGCTGGTATCACAGAGGTAAATTCCTTAAGTCCTCATTATCTATGTCCCAAATGCCACTATTATGACTTTGATTCCGAGGAAGTGAAAGCTTACGGCGGCGGTGCGGGCTGTGATATGCCGGACAAAGACTGTCCTGTCTGCAAAACGCCTCTCAATAAGGAAGGGTTCGATATTCCATTTGAGACTTTTCTTGGATTTAAGGGGGATAAAGAGCCGGATATTGATCTGAATTTTTCGGGAGAATATCAAAGTAAAGCGCATAAGTATACAGAAGTGATCTTTGGAAATGGGCAGACCTATCGGGCGGGCACCATTGGCACACTGGCGGACAAGACGGCTTACGGCTATGTGAAAAAT
Organism: Lachnospiraceae bacterium UBA7060; assembly: GCA_002493835.1. Lineage (GTDB taxonomy): Bacteria > Bacillota > Clostridia > Lachnospirales > Lachnospiraceae > UBA3282. The sequence continues at coordinate 42,545 of DLAA01000035.1, forward strand.
TATTACGAGGAGAGGGGAAAACACAAACGGGTTTGTGAGATCAATCGCATTGTCACAGGATGTACGGGCATCCGCAGGAGCACGGGGCAGCACCCAGGCGGCATTGTGGTTCTGCCTGTGGGGGAGGATATCAATTCTTTCACGCCTGTGCAGCATCCGGCCAACGATATGACGACGGATATTGTCACCACCCATTTTGACTATCACTCCATCGATCACAACCTGTTAAAGCTTGATATTCTGGGGCATGATGATCCTACCATGATTCGTATGCTGCAGGATTTGACAGGGATTGACCCGACGAAGATTCCATTGGACGACAAGGGCGTGATGTCGTTGTTCCAGTCGACGGAGGCGCTTGGCATCACGCCGGAGCAGATTGGCGGTTGTAAGCTGGGGTGTCTTGGGATTCCTGAGTTCGGTACGGAGTTTGTAATCCAAATGGTTATCGATGCCAAGCCAAAATGCTTTACGGATCTAGTGCGAATTTCAGGATTGTCCCACGGTACGGATGTATGGCTTGGGAATGCGCAGACGTTGATTGAGGAGGGCAAGGCTACCATTTCCACGGCCATCTGCTGTCGAGATGATATCATGATTTATCTGATGCAGAAAGGTGTGGAGCCGTCTCTTTCTTTCACCATCATGGAAAGCGTACGTAAGGGCAAGGGTTTGAAGGACGAATGGATTGACGCGATGAAGGAACAGGGGGTGCCGGATTGGTACATTGGATCCTGTAAGAAGATTAAGTACATGTTCCCCAAGGCGCACGCGGCGGCTTATGTCATGATGGCATGGCGTATCGCTTACTGTAAGATTAACTATCCGCTGGCCTACTATGCGGCTTATTTCAGTATCCGTGCGTCGGCCTTTTCCTATGAGATTATGTGTCAGGGACAGGCCCACTTGGAGAGTGTGATGGCAGACTATAAGCGCAGAAGCGATGAGCTTTCCAAGAAAGAGCAGGATACCCAGAAAGATATGAAGATCGTGCAGGAAATGTATGCGCGAGGGTTTGGCTTTGTGCCGATTGATATTTTTACGGCGCAGTCCAGATTGTTCCAAATTGTGGACGGAAAACTGATGCCGTCCTTGAACAGCATAGATGGTCTGGGGGAGAGAGCGGCGGACGCCATCGTGGAGGCGGCCAAGGATGGGCCGTTTCTTAGTAAAGATGATTTCAGGGAGCGGACGAAGGTTTCCAAGTCTGTGATTGACTTGATGAGTCAGCTCGGGCTTCTTGGAAATATCCCGGAGTCTAATCAGATCAGTATATTTGATTTAGTATAACAGTTCAGCCAGAGCGATTTTGCGAATGGGTGCGTGCTGAACGAAAGAAAGAGAGAGGGAAGTTTATGAGAAAAATCGTTACAATCGGAAGAGAATTCGGCGCCGGAGGCGGCGAAATCGGCAGGCGGGTGGCAAAGGAGCTGGGCGTCGAGTATTATGACAAGGATATCATTTTAAAAACTGCTGTTTCCGGGAAAGGTCTGACGCCTGAGCAGGTGCGCAGGTGGGATGAGCGGGTGCCGAAGAATTTCGGCTTTGCTCAAAGCCTGTTTGACTTTTACAATAAGCCGTTGGAGGAGGAACTGTGGCAGGCCCAGCGGGACGCCATTCGGGAACTTGCCAACAAGGAAAGCTGTGTCATTGTTGGGCGGAATGGGGACTATATCCTGCGGGAGTTTGACCATTGTCTGAATGTGTTTGTCCACGCGGGCTTTGAATGGCGGGTGAAGCGTATGACAAAACTGATGGATCAAGTACCTGCGGATCAGGTGGCCAGCGATGTGCGTGCCGTGGACAAGGCAAGAAAGAAATACTGTGAATATTATACGAAGTGTGCTTACGGCGATGCCAGAAACTTTGATTTGACGATCAACACGGAGAAGCTTGGAATTGACAGAGCGGTGGAGTTGATTCTCGCTGCGGTGGAAGGAGTTTAGAAAATATTAGAGAAGAGGAGCTCAAACATACCTGTATATTTGTATACAATTATATCTTGACAGGAAATTGAAAAGTCAATATACTAAAAGATAGCATCAGAGACGGTGTAGATAGAATGATTACACCGTCTTTCTTGTTAAATAAAGGAAAAGGAGAGATGTGTTTGAGAAATAATGCCGATGCGGTTATTTTTCAAATGCGTAAACGCTCCAGAATGGAGGAGAATTATGAAAAAAGTATTGGCAATGGCGTTGATTGGCTGCATGGCATTCGGTATGGCAGCATGTGGTTCCGGCAATGATGCGGCGACGGTGGAGGAGTCAGCTCCCGCAGCACAGGAGCCGGAGGCTTCTGCAGACGACGCAGCGGAGGCGGAAGCGCCCGCAGATGACCCAGAAGCTCCAGCGGACACCGCGGCAGCAGGAAGCGACAAGATTTGGATTGTGGCGACAGATACGGTGTTCCGGCCTTTTGAGTTCACTGACGAGAACGGAGATTTCGTGGGAATCGATGTAGATGTCCTGGCTGCCATCGCGGAGGATCAGGGATTTCAATATGAGCTGAACAGTCTCGGCTGGGACGCAGGTGTGGCGGCAGTACAGGCTGGCCAGGCGGATGCGTTGATTGCGGGTGCAACCATCAAGCAGGAGCGTATCGATTCCGGCTGGATTTTCTCCGACGGCTACTATGATGCGACACAGACTTTCGTTGTTCCGGAAGGCAGCGATATCAAGAGCTTTGCAGATCTTTCAGGCAAGAACGTGGCTGTGAAGAACGGTACGGCAGGTATGGACTTTGCCGAGAGCCTGAAGGAGGAGTATGGCTTTACCACGACTGTATTTGAGGATTCACCGACTATGTATCAGGACGTTATTTTAGGTAATTCTGCGGCATGTGTGGAGGATACGCCTATCATGGCTGACTCCATCAAGACAGGTAATCTGCCGCTGATGATTCCGGAAGGTATGGAGAGCGAGGGTGCGCCTTATGGTTTCGCCATCATGAATCCTGACAATCAGGAATTGCTTGACCTGTTCAATGCAGGATTGGCTAACATCAAGGCGAACGGTAAGTACGATGAGATTATCGCGAAATATTTAGGGAACTAGGGAGAAAACTTTATGGTAATGATAATTCAGACATACTGGACAATGCTTTTGAAGGCGATGGGGAATACACTTCTTCTGTGCTTGCTTTCGCTGGTGTTTGCCACTGTTATTGGTATGATTTTCGGTTTGATGAATGTGAGCCATAACAGGGTGTTTAATTTTATCGGTACGGTTTATGTGGACGCGGTACGCGGTGTGCCGCTTATCGTCCTGGCCTATTTTATCTATTTTGGTATCCCGGCAGGTATTCAAAGTCTTGGTTTTACCAGTTTCAGACTGGATGCGCTGAAGGCAGGTACGATTGCCCTTTCCATGAACTGTGGCGCTTATATGGCAGAGATTGTCAGGGCCGGTATTCAGAGTGTGGACAGAGGACAGATGGAGGCCGGCAGAAGCCTGGGACTTTCCTATGGTGCAGGCATGGCTCTGATTGTGGTCCCGCAGGCGGTCCGCACCATGATTCCGTCGATTATCAACCAGTTTATCATTACCTTAAAAGATACGTCGATCCTCTCCGTAATCGGATTTCCGGAACTTACCAACGTGGGTAAGACAATCATGGGCAATACCTTTAAGAATCTGCAGGCATGGGCCGTTGTCGGCATCATGTATCTGATTGTCATCACCATACTGAGTAAAGTATCCAAGCAGATCGAGAGGAGGATCAACCGTGGCAGGTAGTATGGATGTCAAGATTTCTGTGAAGAATTTAAAAAAGAATTTCGGCTCTCTGGAAGTGCTCAAAGACATCAATTTGGAAGTGACCGAGGGCGAAGTTGTTGTGCTGATCGGGCCTTCCGGCAGTGGAAAATCCACACTTTTGCGGTGCTTGAACCAGCTGGAGAAAGCGACGGCCGGGCAGATTATAGTCGACGGCTATAACGTGACCGATAAACATACGGATATCAATCAGGTGCGCAAAAATATTGGTATGGTATTCCAGCACTTTAATCTGTTTCATCATCTGACTGTTTTAAAGAACATGACATTGGCACCGGTTCACTTGAAAACGTTGTCCAAAGAGGAGGCAAAGACTAAGGCCATGCAGCTTTTAGAGCGTGTGGGACTTGCGGACAAGGCGGAGGCTTTCCCGAGCCAGCTCTCCGGCGGACAGAAACAACGTGTGGCCATTGCCAGAGCGCTTGAAATGAACCCTGATATCATGCTTTTTGACGAGCCGACCAGTGCCCTAGACCCAGAGATGGTAGGCGAAGTGCTTACGGTTATGAGAGAATTGGCAAGGGACGGCATGACGATGATTGTAGTTACCCATGAGATTGGGTTTGCCAGAGAGGTTGCCAGCCGTGTAATCTTTATGGAAGGCGGTTATATTGTCGAGGAGGGTACACCGGAGGAGGTACTCAACCATCCAAAGGAGCCGCGGACTATTGATTTTTTAAGCAAAGTTTTATAGAGACACATAAAGTACAGGGGACAGCGGTTTGTAATCGCTGTCTTTTTTCGTTTTTATGTGAAATTACGGCTGTGCCGACTATTGAGAAAAATACGGTTTTTAATTTATTATTGCCGTTATACTAAACGAGACGCATGGGAGTGTTAGTGCTTGACAGTACGGTCTATTCATGATAGACTATACTCATAGTCTATCATGAATAGACCAAATGATTGGAGGGAGATTTCGTGATTAAAGGAGGGGGACAGAGGTGTGAAAGAATATAAACTTGCGGAAGCTGAGGCACGTTTTGCGAAGTTGATCTGGGAGAGAGAACCGATTCCTTCGCCAGAGCTAGTTAAGTTGTGCGAAAAAGAATTTGCCTGGAAGAAGTCTACAACTTATACCGTTCTCAAAAAACTGTGTGACAGGGGAATTTTTCAGAACGAAAATGCGGTGGTGACCTCGCTGATATCGGAAGAGGAATTTAACAGCTACAAGAGCAGAAAATTTGTAGAAGATTCCTTCGACGGTTCTATCCCGCGGTTTCTGACTGCCTTTATGGGAGGAAGAAAGCTGACGAAAAAGCAGGCGGAGGAGATTAAGAAACTGATTGACGAGCATACGGGAAGCTAACATACATAGGAAACGGATAATCACATGGCAAAGTGGTGTAAATACATAGAACGGATGGGGAAAGCATGGATATGACGGAGATCTTTATAAAAATAGTGAATATGAGTCTGACGGCGGGGTATTGTATTATAGCAGTTATTGTGCTTCGGTTTTTTTTGAGAAAGCAGCCGAAGGTTTTGTCTTATCTGCTGTGGAGCGTGGTATTGTTCCGGCTGCTGTGCCCTTTTTCTGCCGTAAGCGGTTACAGCCTGCTGCGAATGGATACCACTGTATTGTCCCAGGAGAATTTTTCGGGGGCAGGAGGGACAGGCGACACGGTTTGGCACGGGAAAGGCTACCTCTTTGATGAGACAGCGCAGGAGACGGCAATGACAGCTGTACCCGCTGCGGGATCTGAAGCTCTTGGAACAAAAGGAGAGGAGAAAGAACAGTGGTGGCGGTTTACGTTTTTTGTCGGTGCGTGGGTGTGGCTTGCCGGGATTGTAATACTGTCCGGTTACAGTTTGTGGTCCGCATTCCGATTGAGAGGTTTTCTCCTGCGGGCAGTTCTGCAAGAGGGAAACGTCTATGAGGCGGAGGGGATTTCAACCCCTTTTGTATTCGGTATCGTCCGTCCAAGGATTTATCTGCCATCGCATTTGCAGCCTGAGGAGCGTCGGTATGTGCTGGAGCACGAGAAAATTCATGTCGCGAGAAAGGATTACCTGGTGAAGCTGATAAGCTGGGGTGCGGTCTGTCTGCACTGGTTTAACCCGCTTGTGTGGATCGCTTTTGTTTTGATGGAGAGGGATATGGAGATGTCTTGCGATGAGGCAGTTATCAGGCGAATAGGAGCAGATGAAAAACAGGCGTATTCACTCGCTTTGCTGCAACTTTCCAGCGGGGATGGAGGGTTGAAAAGTGTACCTGTTGCCTTTGGGGAGGGAAATGTCAAAGGACGGATTCAAAATGTGCTGCAATGGCATAGGAGAAGAATTGTGACAGTGGTGTCACTTGTACTCCTTCTGGGAATTTTGGCTGTTGGCCTGGCACTGAATCCGCCGGGACGAACGGAGAGGGAGGCGGAGGAAATGCTTCGCCTTGGATTTGTAGACGCCTATGCCAGTGCTTACTGTGACCGGGACGGGAATACTTTGGTCAGTCTGTATAAAGATGAAGAGACAGCGTACAAATATGTAATGCTGCTGGACAAAATAGGAGAGACCTATTCGTTCGGCCTTTCCAGCCCCTGGCCGAACGAGTTCCGCTTTATGGTGCAGGATGGAGGCAGGCCGGGGGAAGGCAAGGCACAAATCTGGTATTATGCCTGGACTTCCGATCCCCATGTGTATGTCTGGAAGGAAGAAATGAGTTTTACTGACTATCATGTGACGGAAAGCGCAATCAAATATTTGGACAATATTTCTTCGAAAGAGGAGTTTGAGGAGGCTTATTTGATAGACGGGGAGTACCAGTTTACTGATTATGTGGAGAGAGGATTTTTAGAGGGAATTAACGAGCAGACGGCGTATGACAGAGAGAACGGCGGCGCTGACCGCAACGCAGCTTACCGGAGCCCGGAGACGGCGGCTGCATGGATATTTAATCTGACTGGCGGACAGTGTGAAATGTTGTCCAGTGTTTCTGGAGAGTTTTCTACGGTGAAATATACGTTCGCTGACGGGAGCAGCGTGGAGATTCCCATGTATAATGTCAACTATGACAATACAACGGCCGTTTCCAATGAAACAGATGTGGAGGCAGGAACGAATGAAGAAGTTTGGTTTCCAGATCTGCGCGCGTGGAGCGTGAATATGATTTCATTATATTTTTAACGGGAAATCTGCGGGGGCTGTCAGGCTTACGCCTGCAGAATGCGGAGGCTTTGAGGGATAAAATGCTATATGTAAATCAACACGGGATTTAAGTTATGTAAACTAATGAAGCTAGTGCTCTCGTAAAAAAAGACAAAAAATTAGGCGGGTAGAAAAAAATATTGGATTTTTTATATAAAAATGAAAAAAAGACTTGCATTTTTTTCAAAAATATAATAGGATAAACAAGTGCTAAGCAAATGGCTCGTTGGTCAAGCGGTTAAGACGCCGCCCTCTCACGGCGGAAACAGGGGTTCGATTCCCCTACGAGCTGTTGACTGTTTTAGAACAGCCCAACCCTAAAGGATGCCGGAAACCTATATTTTATGTGGTTTTAGGCATTTTTTATTTGCTGAAAAAGGGTGGCTGTCAGGGCATGAAAAATACAAGGGAACCTCTGAGGGAACAACCAGAACGCAGAGAAAGGAGAAGCTCTGTACATCGTGATAATTACATA
>DLAA01000035.1:50201-51182 GCA_002493835.1 Lachnospiraceae bacterium UBA7060
TCTGTACATCGTGATAATTACATATGTTGTTAGGACATGTAAATAAGTCCTCTGTCAGTTATGGAATATGATTGTCAGAGGGCTTATTTATGTGGTTTAACAATGAATCACATAAATCCGCTACATTCAATCCAAAAACGCTTGTATGAGCCTCACAGTGCGTCACAGGTGCATCCTATATCCATCAATTCCCATATAACTTAAAATACCAATTTCATAGCACCATCAAGTATCAAGAACAAATCCACAAGGAGGGACATAAACATGGCAATACATGTAAAAAATATGAATGAGTTGGCAAAAGCTTTACAGCCGACGCTATTAAAAATGACAGACCGGCTGGCAGACAGGGTATATGAAACACTGAATTATTTCCTGGTGGATTATTACGCTGGATATGAACCGTCAAGCTACCAGAGGACGCTGGAATTTCTGCATTCGGCGGTGAAAGTGGAAGCGCAGCCATATAAAGGCGGTGTCCGGGCAAGTGTATACATAAAAAACGTAGAGCAAATGGTACATACTACAAATTGAATAACGCATATGGCAGATATTGTGATAAAGATGCTATCATTGCTGAAGCACAAAAATATTCTGATACTGTAGAATGTGAAGATTTTGTTGAAAAACTCGACAGAAGGGCAATTAAGCTGAGATATAATGCATATTGTAACGATGCAAAGAAATATAGAAATAATTTTGATGGTGAAGTTGATCTGTGTAGACAATGTATCGCATACAATAAATCTTTAAAATACAAGCCAGTAGAAGGGTATTATGATGGTGAGTATAAACAAGGTGAATTATTGGATTTATCGGTATTTCCAGATGATGTGAGGAATGAGGCTGATGATAATTGGGGAGAGCCTATTGATTTTACCATAGAGGAAATGCTTGATATGCCAGTAATGGGTGATGAAATTGGTGAACAAAATAATGTTTCAGATAATGAATCTCATGATAATTTCTAAGGAAAGAACC
>DLAA01000012.1 GCA_002493835.1 Lachnospiraceae bacterium UBA7060
CGGTGTGTTATTCATCGCTTACTAAGCTCACAACAACTCCCTTTTTTTTCATTTTTATAATTCACCTTTCTGCGAAAGGCACCAACGGGGTTATGAAACCTTATTTTGGGCTTTCGCTTTTCAAATCTTTATGATATAGTTTTTCTACCTAAAAAATGGATGTTTTTTGCTTGCTTCAAACTAATATCCCCATCCATGATAATGTCAAATACCCCGTAGTAAACTATGGGGTATGACTTAGCTTATTCTTCAGCGTTCTGTCACCAAAGGGAAGCATTTTATTTCCTTGGCATTAGTCAAATGCCCGCTTTTAGTTTCCTCTGCGTTTTTATACTTTGCCAGACATACAGAATGATACATAAGTACTGACACATTGTGTGACTTGTGTAGGGTTTCACTCATCGCAAACTTTCCTCTAGTATAAGTTTATTTTGGGAAATTACCATATTCTATTTAGTTTCGAAATAGGTTGTCCCTGAATAAACCCTACTCCCGTCCTTCCTGGTACCAAAGAAACGATAATAGACCATTTTACCTGCTTCCAAAACGGGCGTATTTCCTGCTGAATCTCTTTCTCTCCCAAAATCTACCGAAATGAAAGTTAAATAGCTTCCCGTTGACCATCTAAACTCTGTTCTCGAACTCTCACCTCCGTCCTCTATATAACCCCATTCCATTCCAACAGAAGATAACTGCGAACAATCCGCAGTGACATCTGTTTTGATAAATGCCGAATTTGCAGTTATATTTGAAACCGTATTTGTATTAAATGTAATGCAATCTACGTTTGATGGAACCGAAGCAACCGGCGCATCCTGTGTTACGAAAGTTCTCCTTTCAGAATAAATCCTGTTCCCGTCCTTCTTCGTTCCATAAAATCGATAGTACACTGTCTTTCCGGGCTCCAAAACTGGCGTATTACCTACCACATCCTTTTCGTTCCCGAAATCAACTGAAATATAAGTAAGATAACTTCCCGTCCTCCATCTAAATTCTGACTGAGGGCTTTCACTTCCATTTTCCAGATAGCCATACTCCATTCCCACGGAAGAAAGTTGTGTACAGTCCGCCGTCACATCTGTTTTCACATAAGCGGAATTTGAGGTAATATTGGATACAGTATTTGTATTAAATATAATGCAGTCAACCTGCGGCTCTGGCTGTGGCTGAGGTTCTGGCTGCGGTTCTGGTTCAACCGATACATCATCCTTCACCTCGCTTTTAGTTGTAAAGGTATTTTTGATGGAATATACTCTGCCTCCATCTTTCTTATCTGCAAAAAATCGATAATATACGGTCTGCCCCGGTTCCAGACTCGGAACGTTCCCCGCTGCATCCGTCTCATTTCCAAAACTACCGAAATAAAATTCAAATACGATCCTGTTGCCCATCTAAATTCTGTCTTTGGTATCTCATCATTCCCTGTCCGATACCCCCATTCCATTCCAACCGCAGACAACTGTGAGCAGTCCGCAGCCACCTCTGCTTTCACAAATGCAGTTCTCTCGGTAATGTTTGACGCTGTCACAGAATTAAATTTAATACAGTCTTCCACAACAGTTCCCGTTCCTTCAGATTCACCGTCCCCCTGTTCAAATAACACGGGCGTTTTTGGGGGAATATACTCCATTTTCGTATCATTGCATTTAGAACACCTATACAATATTACTCCTGCCTTACTATTTGTTGCTTCTTTTCTAGACACTTCACGCCAACTATGTGTACATTCCGCTGTCTGAAAAGTATTGTAATATCCCGAATCATATACTCTCAATCCATCTTTCTTAGTTGCATAAAAGCGATAGTATACAGTCTTTCCAGGCTCTAAGCGAGGCACATTTCCATTAACATCTTTCTCTTTTCCAAAATCAACTGAAATTTGAGTAAGCTTTTGCCCTGTTTTCCAGTTAAAGCCTGGCATTGACTGCATTTGTCCGTCTGTCATATACCCCCATTCCAGACCAACATCAGATAACCGCGCACAATCTGTCGTCACATCCGTTTTCAAAAAAGCTGTATTCTCTGTAATATTGCTATGTGAAACATTATTAAAAACAATTGGACTGCTACTTACTGCCGCACTTGAACCTGATGAGCCAGTTGTTCCCGCACCGGAGGAATTAGACGCACCGCCACTCAATGCAAAGGCACTTAAATCCCACTCTGCAACACCTTTGTAATTATAGGTCGTAAAATCACGCCCTCCATCATATTCAATGACAACAGGACTGCCTTTAGCCAATGAGGCTTCTCTCCCAATATAAACTGTATGGCAGACCGTTCCCACACGCGACAAGAAAACATAATATCCCTGATTAATTAATTCCATAATTTCCTGACTGCCTTCATTACTCATAGCCCTAACTTTTCTGGCCCGTTTAGTACCTTTGGGAAATTGATCAACCGCAGTCGCTCCTTGCTCTATACTCAAATAATTTTTCAAAATAATTCCAAATTCGCCATTTTCAAAAAAACTCTTTGTAATAAGTCTCTGCTTTCTCCCCCACTGACACAATCCATCCGGATTCTCAAAGCCATACATACCCGCTTCTTCCAACATTTTTGCAAACGCAACGACTCGACAGCCTGCTTCCCGCATCTGCTGATCATCTGAGTCCCTCTGATCCCACAACCACCATTCCGAAGCATATGACGCCGCTTCAGCCCTCATTGGCATACTGTGAAATCCCATCAAAAAAATTACAAGTGACAAAAAGATTGTGAACCATTTCTTCATAAGTCTTTTCCTCCAATCTATCCTTTTCTACTAACTAATCAAGCAAACTCGGCAATCCCAAGTCATATAAAGCATCATCAATTCTAAAAATATCAAAAATATTACGCCCAATATAATACCGAAATACCCAATCCGTCTTATTGTACGGACTCAAGGCATATCCGCCCATATTAAGGAATTGGTTTGTATCATCCAAATCCAAGCGTAACGCAACAGCAAGGCAAAGGAGTTTATTCTTTGTAGGATGTACACGTTCATTCATCAGTTTAGAAAAATACTGTTTTGTTAGGTTTGCCCGCGTATATACCTCTACATTTTTCATTCCTTTCTTTGCAATCAGATTCTGCAGATATTCGGTAAACGTTTTGCCCCCCCCCCTCCATCAAACATATGTTCTTTTATGAAGTGATTCAACTCATACCGTATATCACTCTCTAAATCCTGTTGAAATCTTTGCTCAGATTCTTTGATTTTTTCATCCGACCGATCCACCTTTGTTCCTCCTGAAAATTGCCAAATCTCCAGCATCTCAAAAATACAGCATATTTATTATAAACGTTTCTTATCACCTTTTTCTATCGGCGTACCATCCAAATTTTGCGCCGGCTCGAAATATTTTGATTCTTCCCCGTATCCCGGCATTCGTATCTTCAGTTTCACATCCACTTTCTCTGTTGACTTAGCTTTCTCTAACTCCTCATCTGCCCTTTCTTTTTCCACCTCCCTTGTCACTACCTTTTTCTCCTCTACAGGCGCCCGCGTACCGCCGCAAAAAGCGATAATCATATTCTTGTCAAGCTCCAATACTCCCACTAGCACAAGCAAAGACAGTAACATAATGGCACACATAACTGTTATATTAATATAAAAACATCCCAATGTTTCAAATTCACATAAATTCTCTTTCGCTACATTTTTTACGGTTTCCTGAAAACGGAGCCAAAATATTATGTCCAACGCCGTACATCCTAATACACTGACTGCACACACACGCCCAGCTAATGCCTTGATACACAATAGTATACCTGCTAAAATTGGCAAAACTAAACAAATTATTATACGCGGTTGCGGCTCCATAACTTCACTTCCAGCACTTGTAGAAATCCCATTCACCGCCGTCCATGCACTTATCTGAAACTCCTCATCTATGTCCGAGCATGATACAAGAAAAGACGGACAAAAAACAAAAACAAGCATTAGCAGTACCAATACACGCAAAATATTTCTTGTGGTAAATGCGGAATGCATCCCTGTTCGACTTGTTCCTACATCTCCATCCATGTAATTTCCTCCTTTTTGCGTATTTTCTCCCTTTATAATATATTTTATCTTAATATATACAGCGTGCGGTAGCTTAGCAGGCGACCTTTTCCCGCTTTATCTGTAATAAAATAATGCCAAAACGATTGATACAATACACAAAAGATTAAAAAATACAGGAGATACATACATGGGAAGTAAAAAGACGAATGAATTTCAATCTGCAACTAATTTTGACGGCAGCCCAATTCAACCTAACAGTATCAAAGAGGCGGATCATCACGCATCTACCCACAAAAGCTCTTCCACTGTCATTTGGGTAACCGTTGTCATCGCTGGACTACTGGTTGCCGGTTTTTATTGTCTAGCTCCAATACATGTTCCTTCGTCTGACGATATCTCCACTACAGACGAGTCTCAAACGCAAACAGAAATATCCGACTCTACAGACCAATCCGTTGTCACTAATATGAGTTATTCCGATACAGCAACTGAACTTAATAGCAGCGATGGGATATATCATACGCCAAACAGTTACGCAGGCGGCAGTGTAAAAGAAGCTGCTGATTCTTTTATGGCTGAAAATTACTTATATTACGAATTCATAACAGCAGAAGAAACCGATGATAGTTGTCAGCTTCTCTATCAGATAAGAGAGGACAACTACTATTTATCCACCCTCACGCCTATCACTCTCTCTTGTTCCAATAATTCTAATCAATCTGATTACTATTTTGATTATACTTTTTCTGATCCGGAATTTGAGTGGCATCTGGACGGAGAATGGTACTATTCAGACATTTCACGCGGTTACTTTGTAAAAATCAATCGCTGCGAGGGCGAAACCCTATATGTCGAATATATGTTCTATGAAAATGAAGATACAGGAGAAATCACTGATACACAATCATCTGACGGAGAGATTGCATTGCAAATTGTCCCTGAGAATGAAGACGGTATACACTACTATACAACGGGTGATATCCGAATAGACGTTTATCCTTTCGGTGTTACGCCTGATGCTGGCGGAACCAACGGTGGTCTTTCTATAGACGGCGTATGGTTACAACCATACGCCGAAACTGAAATCATCATGCCTTAATCATTCGCCGACTCACTTATTTAATAGAATTCCGAATCATTTGCAACATTTCTTCATAATTAGCCTCCTGCAAACCCTCTCCTGCCCTTGCCGGATAATGTGCTACATTATTCCAATTGTCTGAAATCGTACTCCATGCTTCTGCATCCGGTGTATACAGTAGCAGCCGCTTTGACTGTCTATTTACATACTTTTCGCTTTCCCACCATTCCGTCAGTTCTACTAAATCTTTCGCCATATCTTTGGGATAATACGGACTGTGTACCCCAAATCCAACCGGATGGGTCGATGCATCGGTCCAAACTACGATAATTTGTCTTCTCTTTCTACCCGGAGTAGGTTTCATCCACGGTGATCTGATCGCATAAGCTAACGCTTCCAGACCATCTTCCGGCTCATCTCCTCCTCCATCCGCGCTGATACCGTTAACACATGCCTTAAAATCCTCCGCCTGATCTGGCATTGTGAAAAACCCTGTTGTCATCATAGCTTTTGATCCATCTGCCACATAATCTCTGAATGCAATTACCCTAATTCTCACAGAATCCAGTCTTTTGGGCATACCCTGCGAGTTCTTTTCCATCACCCTGACTAAATCTCCATAAAAATTGAGAGCATTCTTTTTGACCATGTCTATTAGCGGGCTCATGCTCAAGGTTACATCAATGCAGAATACTAGGTCTACATCATAACTAAATGTTGGTTCATAACTACTCATTAACAAATCCTCCTTTTTCTATTATGTTGTAACTGTCTATGTTTTGCTACGTCAGCTTAACGCTAACGGTGCTTTCCCAACTTATATGTTTGACCTTTCATCTGTAACGACTCAGCCATCAATAACTCTCAATAGTTATCTCTTAACTTGCATCAAAATTACTTGGCCAAATTACTATCACCTTATACCCCCATCATCCCAAGCATAATGTACTTTAGCATCTCTACATATGCAATCTCCTGCAAGCCCTCTCCTGCCCTTGTAGGATAATGTACTACATTACACCAATTATCCGAAATTGTATTCCATGCTTCTGCATCCAGTGCAAAAAGAAACAACCGTTTTGACTGGTGATCTACAAACTTCTCACTCTCCCACCATTCCATCAATTCAACGAAATCTTTCGCCATATCTCTAGGATAATATGAACTTTTTGCTCCAAATCCAAGCGGATGGATCGGCGCATCAGTCCAAATTACTATAACTTGTCTCCTCCTTCTACCCAGGGTAGGCTTCATCCACGGAGATCTGATTGCGTAGGCAAGTGCTTCCAGACTATCCTCCGGCTCGTCTCCACCTCCATCTGCTCTGATACTGTTAACACATGCTTTGAAACCCTCTGCTTGATCCGGCATCGTGAAAAAATATGTTGTTAACATGGCGTTTGAGGCATCTGCCAGATAGTCTCTGAATGCAATTACCCTGATTCTCACAAAATCTAATCTTTTCAAATTCTTTTCCATTCCCTTGACTAAATCAGCATAGAATTTCAGTGTATTGCGTTTAACCATATCTATCAGCGGATTTATACTACTAGTCGCATCAATACAGAACACTAAATCTACATCATAACCGAATGTCATCTCATAACTACTCATCAATAAATCCTCTTTATACTTTTATGTTGCAATCACCTATATTCCACCGCATTTCCTTAAGTTTCCAGCGTTTCACTATCTCTCCAACATAGCTTCTTCAGCAGTAATAGCGCAGCCTTCAAACATACCTTCCATATCTGTCACTTGACTTGTGTTAAAATTGCTTAAATCTAATTGTGCCAAACTTTCACAGTAACAAAACATACCATTCATATTCGTTACTTGACTTGTGTCAAAATTGCTCACATCTAACTGTGTCAAATTCCAGCAGGTACTAAACAGCCACATCATATCCGTCACTTGGCTCGTATCAAAGTTGCTCAAATCTAAACTTATCAAATTTACACACCCCCAAAACATACCTGCCATATTCGTCACTAGACCTGTATCATAGTTACTTACGTTTAACCCAGTTAGTCCTTCACACCCCGCAAACATGTAACTCATATCCGTTACTTGACTGGTGTTAAAATTACTTACATCCAGCTGCCCTAAAGACTTGCAACACCAGAACATGTACATCATATTTGTCACTCGACTCGTATCGAAATTACTTACATCCAGTTGTGTCAAATTCTCACATCCCTGAAACATACCCCACATATTTATCGCTCGGCTCGTATCAAAGTTACTTACATCCAGTTGTGTCAAACTTGCACACCCTGAAAACATCCCTACAAAGTTCCATACCTGGCTTACATCGAATCTACTTACATCTATTTCCCTTAAGCTACTACACGCATCAAACATACACCCCATATCTATCGTCTGGCTCGTTTCAAAACTGCTTACGTCCAACTGCGTCAAACTCGAACACCCCTGAAACATTCCCTCCATATCCGTCACACTGCTCGTATCAAAACAATCATTAAATTCTATAGTTTCCACATTACCATAGCCTCTAAACAACCCTCTGCAGTTTTCTGCTATGATACCACCCTCTGCACCAATAAATAAATTTACATTCTGATCTTCTGAAGTGTTTGGTTCTGTCCATGCCATGACTGATCCATTTTCTGTTTTAGATACATCCCACGCATTGTCCGGCACCGCATTTAGTGTGTTTACAAATATGACAGATGTTATTTTATCACGGGTTATTTCACTTCCCAAAACTGTTCCGTAATATTTTTCATCAGCTTCAGAATACTCGAATGTGTCATCTAACATCAGTACATTCGAAGTCATACCATCGTCAGCTATCTCCATCTCCAATGTGTTCTCTGTTCTTTGACTATCCGCTGTTGGCATTGACGAATCATTCTCTGTTATCTCATTTTCCAGAACGTCTTCATTTTCACGTTCATCTGCTTTAGCTATTGCCATATTATTCTCTGTCGTTCCACTTGTCCACAGCGATTCCACGGATACATTGTCAGCAATCATCAATATTTCTAAAATAATCGCTGTAATGAATATCATTATTGCTATTTTGCTGAATCCCGCCTTGTCGTTCATCTGCCCAAATCTCCCGGTATATCGAACCATTTTCCATTTTCTTTTACCGCTTTATGCTGATTAATCCAGCAATTTCGCAATACCTCTTCAGATTCTTCATCAAACCACTCTTCTTCAGATTCTTCTTCTGCCATTTTCCTAGTTGTAAACTGTTCCCACTGGTTTTCTTTTCTATCTTCTCTGTCATTATTTTTTATATCCTCATTTCTGCGCTCTACAGCCTGCGGATTACACAATCTCTCAAAAACCATTTGCGCAGAAGGTCTCTCATACGGAACCAGCTTAAGCATATCCCTAATCAGTGTTTCTACAAAATCCGGTATTCGTGCATCCAGCTTAAGTGTATCGCCTCTTAACAATCCCTCAAAAATATAACTATAACTCCCATCTTTTACAGAAATATTTCCAGTTGTTGGGATGCAACCCGTAAAAATTTGATGATAAATTATGCCAAGTGCATAAACATCTATTGCAAAATCCAATGCAAGCGGCTCTCCTTTCATATACCTGAATGTCTCTGGCGCACAATATACAGGGTCAATTCCCACCAGTTCACTATCCGGCTGCTGACCAATAATAAAACTGTTGTCAAAGTCGATCAGTTTTACTGTCACAGTTTTATTTTCTTTTCCTTTTGTAAATAAAATATTATCCCATTTTATATCAGCATGAATAATTCCTGCCTGATGAAGCTTCATCAGGCTATGTGCTAACACACGACAGAACAACATCTGCTGCTCATACGGCAAATTACAAACATCCATTGGTGCATAATTCAGTCCATAAACTTTCTCCATTGCTATATAATACTTACTATCATCTCTAAAAAAGGACTGTATTCTGGTAATATTTCCATCAGACGCATCATTTATCTTCTGATAAAGTTTCCTTTTTTGCTTTTCAAAATTCTCACACTCGTCCATATTTTGCTTAAATATCTTGTCGGAAAAAATCGACTTGTCTATCGGATAAGATGGCTCCAGAAATTCTTTGAGGAAATAAACCTTTCCATTCTTCTTCGCAAACGTCCACATACCATTACCACTGTTGACATTCGTAAATTCACCTATTATGCAATACCCATTATAATTCTGTTTCTCCACAATAAATGCTCCTATAAAATCTCTTGTTCTCCTTTGTATCTCATCCAAAGCTGCTGCTGTATTTCCGATTCAACCTTTTCCCATGGCGCAATATACGTTTTCTCAATGTATGCCATCCTTTTTTCATATTCCTTATGCAATTTTTCAAACTCCTCATATCCAAACAATGCCATGGTCAAGTCGTAGTCATCCCCAGTGGCAGCCCTCAAATTATGACCTAAATTTTTCTCCCACTGCGCAATATTTCCAGCGCTCATCAAAGAATCTAATAGCAAAAATTCAAAATGCATGGGTGATTGCAGATAATTAAAGCAGCCATCTGTTGCATTGATAACGGCACAAGGCATTTTCAGCTCAAGCTTCTTGTTATGAAGCACGAAATTAGAAGATGCCGATATCATGTTAGTAATCACCCCATCATTAGAAAGATTACTCATGGCATCTTCCCCGTCTACATCATCTTCGGTAATTTGATGCAGTCCTTCCCGATTTAGCAAATAGCCCCTGGAATCACCCGCCCAAATATATTGAGCTGACAGTTTGCCATCTATGTATCTACATACCGTAAAAGCCGCCGTTGTTGGAAAGTTGCTTACCATAGAACCTTTGATCAAACCTTTTCCACCTTTTTCATCGTAACGCTTCAGGCTTCCCGCAATCTCTCCTTTCAAACATTCCAGCCATTTTTCTTCCGAAATTTCTGTCGCATAACGGTCAAACCAGTCATGAATAACCCCGCTTACAATTCTTGCCCCCAAATATGCCCCGGTATGATTGTCAAAAATAGGATATTTTCGCGCTCCTGATCCGCCGCATCCATCAAACACCCCCAGAACAACCATTCCCTCGTTTGCCAGATAAAGATAACTATCTTCTCCCCTTCCAGTTATCAGTTCTCCCTCCACAATCACCCTTTGTGAAAGCACCTGAAGAATCGTCGTTTTTTCTCTATTTATCTTCATTGCTGACTTTTTCTTCATCACCATTCCTCGTAGCTTCTTGAGATATTGCCATCTGTTGTTCTAAATCCGAAATTCGTTTTTTCATATTATAATTTTGGTAAAAATTGTAACCCATGAATAAAATCAATAAAATCACTATTGCTAAAATTCTAAGATATCTTTCGTTCACAAGTCTCTTTCCAATTTTCTGTTTTATATAGCTATCTGTTTCCCTTGAATGAATCTCACTACCTTCCAACAGCTTTTCCGCCTCATTCTCTCTTTCCATTTCTTCCTTTTTTCCTTCCATCCTATCTTCTATATGTACTTCATTCACCTTTCTTTTTCCACTTCCATCAGTCATAACACTCCCCAGTATCCCAAAATATCCATCTGTAGAACACAACAGTTCCTGTGGTTTCCCACAATAAGGACATGGCTTTTCCGATTTTTCTATTTTCTTTCCGCAATATTTACAGAACATATTCTGCTCCTTTTCCTGTTTACATTTTTCTACGAACGCTATATTCTCAAGTAACCGCATATCGGGCATCTTGCTTCATCCGCCACACTCTCTCCATCACAAAACCCGCATATCCATTTATAGCTACCATCATAATGATATTCATAAATCAAGTCTGACTCGTCGCCACCTTTTGGCTTATTTATAATACCCTGATCTGTTTTTCCATCAGGACCAGTCCCTGACTTATCAACTTCTTTTCTTTTCATAGTCGTCTTCCTACTCAACCTATTCGCAAGGCTTATATGTTGGCAACTACATATTATACCAATAAAAGATACTATGATAACCAGACTTCCCATTCCTAAAATCAGCCATGTCAAATCATTACTTTCAGATTCCCACATTGCTCCAAGAAAAGAACCAGTCAAGAAAATACCCGTAATTGTAAATGCCAATAAAGACTCTACTATTCTTTTCTTTCTCTTCATTGCAGTTTTTAAATCCGCTACTTTCTTTTTTCCAGCCGCATTGTTTGTAAAAATGCACTTGCAGGCAGGACAGACATCCTCATGCTCATCTACTTCAGCTTCACAATGTTTACAGTAAAATTTATCATAAAGAGAGTCGTAATAAATCATATATTTCTCCAAAATAACAATTTTCGTTTAAGAATTTATGTACTACAATATACCGATGAATCAAAATAACAGCTTGACTAAGAATGACATTTTGTAAGCGAAATAATTACCTAGACAATAACACATTTCCTGATAAATGCGGTAGTCTTGAAAGCGACCATTTCTTTTTTTACCAGCGGAAAGAGAAAAATCGCTTTCCGCGCCAACTTAATCCTGCATTTTCACCCCAGCGCATATAAAAACCGCCCGGCAACAGGATAATTTCCTGTGACCGGACGGTTTGTTTATTCTTTATAGTATAACCACCGATTTTGCAATCCCGCTACCTACTAAAATCAGTATTTACCAAATTTTGTCCATCAAATCTGATTCAATTTCATAACCGTCTCCTGTTTGTCCCTATCGAAAATGTCAATATATACGTTATAAGTGAAGGATACGTCGCTGTGTCCCAACAGTTCCGATACGATCTTAATATCTATCCCCATCGACAGCAAAATAGAGCCATAACCATGCCGCAAGGAATGGGGCGAATAATTTTTTGTCCGGCACTTTGAATTCTTCACGATCCGCTCCAATGTCCTCCCAATCTGCCGTCTGGTATAATGATTTTGATTTTTCCCGTTTACACAGACAAAACCATCCTCATCCGCATAATATTGCTTGAAGTAGCACAATGCCTCTATAGCCTTATCCGGCAGACTGATCTTACGCCTGCTGTCTTTCGTTTTTGTCGCTTTAATCTTATAACAGTAAGAAGATTTTCCATCCTTATCATCGCGGATCATGGCAAGTGACCGATTGACAGTAATCTGCCTCCGCTCCATATCAACATCTTTCCACTGCACCCCGATTGCCTCTGAAACCCGCATCCCCGTATACATGATGAGGATAATCACATAAGCCGCATTCCCATACTTTCTCGATCCGTTGGCACATGACTTAATTGCTTCCTCATAAATAAGCCTCACATCTTCTACAGACGACGCCTGAATTTCTTTCTTTTTTACTGACACGTTCGCCACTGACGGTGTTGTTACCGTTACCTGCAGATACATTGGCTCTATATCCTTCTTTGCTTCTGCATACCGTATACAGGTCTTTATCAGTCCCCAAACCTTTTTGATACTGTTCAGGGAATACCTCTTAGCAAGCGAATTGAGATAATCCTGAAGCATCTTGCTGGAAAGCTCCGCCAAGCGGACATTAGCTAAGTCATACGCTTTGTAGTTAATCAATCTTGTATTTACCGCATCCAGATAGGATTGGTAGGTGGTTGGCTCAATTCCCGTCCTAATGGATTGAAGCCACAGCAGTATGTACTCCCCGAAGGTCTGCTCCTTTTTGTCAGACACCGTCATTCTGGATACGGATTTTACCTGTTTGATCTTCGCTTTTACCGCCTTTTCCGTCTTTCCATAAAAATACTTTCCTTCCGCATCCCGGTAGAAAACATAGGGAATCCCACTGATTGTCTTGTTTCCCCAAGTTCCCTCACCATTTCTTCTTTTCTTAGCCATAGTCTCTCCTCCTTGATAAAATTTCTGAGAGAATCACAGCCCCGATTATTTACCACAATTTTTACCACAATCAGAATGATAAATGATGGTAAATGATGATAAAAAATGATAAATACCCTATAAATTGAAAAACCCCTGATAATCACTAAACGCAGTGATTATCAGGGTTCTTTATGATCGGAGTGACAAGACTTGAACTTGCGGCCTCTACTTCCCTAAAGTAGCGCTCTACCACCTGAGCCACACCCCGAAAAACAAATATAATTATAACCAATTTACTAAATAATTGCAAGTACTAAAATAAAAGTTTTTTAGTTCGTAGAAGCTACTTTTCAATCAGCCATTTTCAAAACATGCTTGCATCTATTCGCTTTTTTCCATAAAATTTTCAAAAACCTTCTGAGGAATCGGCCTGGAAAAATAGAATCCCTGCTGCATCTGACATCCCACTTCCTTCAAGTAAGCGCTCTGCTCCTGCGTCTCCACGCCTTCACACAGCGAAGTAATCCGCAGTCTCTTAGCCATATCCACTACGCAAGAAATAATAATGCGGTCATTTTCCTGCATTTCACCTTCCTTCAAAAAAACCCGATCCAATTTGATAATATCGATGGGAAGCTTACTTAACAGGTTCAAAGATGAATAACCTGATCCAAAATCATCCATGGACACCTTAAATCCCATTTTATGTAAACCTTTTATCAATTCGACCGCCCGCTCCGTATTATCCAGATAAATGCTCTCCGTAAGTTCAAATTCTACCAGCGAACAAGGTATTGGAAACTCCTCCAACAATTCCTTTACATACTGTAAAATGTGCATCTTGTTCAAATGGACTCTGGAAACGTTCACAGAGATAGGCACTACCTTCTTTCCCTCATCAATACGCTCCTTCAGGAAACGAAAAACCTCTCTATATACATAATTATCCACATCCACAATCTGTCCGCTGCGTTCAATCAGCGGAATAAACTCATCCGGATATACAAAGTCTCCGTCCGGCCTCTGCCAGCGAATCAATGCCTCGGCTCCAATCAACGCATTTGTTTCCGTCTCAATCTTTGGCTGAAAGTAAACCTGAAACTCTTTCTGTGCCAATGCCTTGGGTATATAAGAGGTAATTTCAACCTCCCGCTTAATTCCTTCCATCATACTTTGATCAAACAGCACACAACTGTCGCTTTCCATTTCCTTAGCAACTTTTCTTGCAAGATTGGCGTTAGAAACCGCCGTCTCCGCATCAAAACTTCGACTATTTTTATCAATTACACTGATTCCCGTACAAAACTGCAGTCTGCTGTTCAAATACTTCTCACGAAACTTTGTCTCACGCTCTAAATTGACCTGGTAGATCAAATCCCGAAATTCCTCATTAGAAAGACCATCCGGAGAAAGCCTGTTAGCCACCACAAAGTTATCGGAATAAACTCTGGCCGCACAGAGGATTTTGTCCTCAAACTTCATAAACTCGCTGACAAAATCCTCGAGAAGCGCATCTCCAACTTTATATCCGTAAGTATCATTAATATATTTGAAATGTTTGATGTCCGTATAGACAATCACAATACGGTCATCGCCAACCTCTTCTATCTCCTTCTGCAGCTTAGCCAAAAAAACCTCATACTGATCTAAGCCTGTCAATGTATCTTTCATATCCGTTCCACCTTGACCACACATTCGTACCATAGACAACAGCTAAATATACTCTACGATTTTATCCATCGTCTGTCAATATCTGTCAGAAAATTGCTCTGAAGTCTATGCATGTTCCCTCTCTGTCAAAACCTTCAAAAGATAGGACCAAACTCGACCAACGGAATCAATATCCATACGTTCCTGAGCAGTATGCACATTTTCGAGATCAGGACCGATGCTGACGCAATCCAAACCTTCAATCTTCCCTGCAAAAATCCCACATTCCAAACCAGCATGGATCGCTTCCAACACAGGCTTTTTCCCATATAACTCTTTATAAATCCGTACCATTCTATCCCGCAGTGGAGATTCCCTGCGATAAGCCCATCCGGGATAAGCGTTTCTGACTTGAATCGAAGCGCCTGCCCTCTCGGCTGTCTGCACCATATGTCTGCAAAGCTCTTCCTTATCCCGGTCTATACTGCTTCTGACCGCATATTGCAGCTGTAAACTGTCCTCCTGTAAATTCAATACACCAAGATTGAGGGAGGTCTCCACCAATCCCTCTATATCATCACTCATTGCGACAACACCGTTTGGAAGTTTGCTAAGGCATGCAAGGGCATTCGCTGTAGATTCTCTTGTATAACACGAGTTCAAAACTCTATCATTATAGAAGAGTTTTTCAAATATCATACCAGAATCCGTATCTTGTAATGACTTTTTGTATTTTTTCTCTTCCTCCTCCAAATAAAAAGCAATCTCTTCTTTATCTGTTTCACGTACCAGAATCTCAGCTTCCGCTTCCCGGGGAATCGCATTATCAGCAAGGCCGCCTTTCATACAAAGCATTCTTACATCATACCTCTGTGACAATCCGCAGAGGATTGCCCCCAAAATCCAATTTGCATTACCGCGCCCTCTGTTAATCTCCATGCCAGAATGACCGCCCTGAAGGCCGCCAATTTTTAAGATAAGCCGCAGCATTCCATGCTCCACCTGCCTCTTTGTCAGCGGAACAGCCACATCTACCCTGGCTCCTCCAGCACAGCTTGTAATAAAGACACCTTCTTCCTCCTGATCCAGATTAATCATACGCCTGCCATGAAGCATGGAAAGGTCAATCCCCATCGCACCTTCCATGCCTGTCTCCTCATCCACTGTCAAAACCACCTCAAGCCGAGGCAGAGAAAGCTCTTTATGATCTAAAAGAGCCAGGCAGTAAGCCACACCGATTCCATCGTCTCCGCCAAGACTGGTATCCTTCGCAAAAATTTTTCCATCTTCAATCCCCAGTTTAAGGGGATCCTTCGACATATCAATCTCCGTTCCCGGTGCCGCCACCGCCACCATATCCATATGGGCTTGCAAAATATAAGGTGGTTCATCCTCATAAGCTGGCGCCGCTTCCCTGATTATAATGACATTTCCCAGGCTGTCCTGTATATAGGGCAGATTCCTTTTCTGTGCAAAATCTTTCAGATAATTGCTAATTGCCGCTACGTTGCCAGAGCCATGCGGTATCTGGCTTATCTGTTCAAAGTAATAAAATACATTCTCCGGTTCCAGTCCTGTCAAAATGCTCATAGCGAAAACTATGCCTCCTTACACTATTCTAAATCAAGTGGACGAAATCCTCCCCACCTGCCGCGCAGCCCGCTTTCTGCCTCAACAGCAGTCTTCCGTCTGCAGGTCTGCATATATAGAGAAAGGACACGGTCTACACCATGCCCCTCATTTCTACCATTATTTCAAGTTAGCTTTCGCAAGCTCTGCTAAAGTGGTAAATCCAGCCGCATCATTAACTGCAAGCTCCGCAAGCATTTTTCTGTTCATATCAACACCTGCGTTTTTTAAGCCATACATAAATCTGCTGTAAGACAATCCATTCATTCTTGCCGCCGCATTGATACGCGCAATCCAAAGCTGTCTAAACTGACGCTTTCTCTCTTTTCTACCAGCATAGGATGATGCCAGTGCTCTCATCACAGACTGCTTTGCTACTCGATACTGCTTAGATCTTGCGCCTCTATACCCCTTCGCAAGCTTTAATACTCTATTATGCTTCTTCCTGGCATTCATGCCGCCTTTTACTCTTGCCATGTCTTTCTCCTCCTATCAAATCCCTCATTCTGTCAAGCCCATTTTAGATGTAAGGTAAAATCTTCTTCATATTCTTTACATTTGTCTTATCCGTGATCGCGGGCTTTCTGAGATTCCTCTTATTCTTAGTTGTCTTCTTGGTTAAGATATGGCGCTTGTACGCTTTATTTCTCTTTAATTTACCTGTTCCAGTTACCTTGAAACGTTTTGCAGCAGCTCTGCTGGTTTTCATTTTCGGCATTTTACTGTTCCTCCTGTATTTTTATTCCTGTTACGAGATATCAAATCAAGATATCATTATATTTCAACCGGGAAACTAGAACGATCCACATAGACAATTAAATTGGATCATACTAGCGCTTCTCAGCTAAAAACATAGTCATACTTCTACCCTCAACCTTGGGTGCCTTATCCATCACCGCAATGTCGGAGAGCGCCTGTGCAAAATCATCCAAAATATGCTTGCTGGTATTCATATGCGCCATTTCACGGCCGCGGAAGCGCAGCGTCACTTTCACTCTGTCTCCTCTGCTAATAAACTTTCTGGCAGCATTTACCTTTGTATTCAAATCGTTGGTATCAATATTAGGAGACAGCCGAATCTCCTTAATCTCAACGATTTTCTGCTTTTTCTTTGCTTCCTTGTCTTTTCTGGCCTGCTCGTATTTAAATTTGCCATAATCTACGATCTTACAGACTGGCGGCTTCGCTGTAGGCGCAATCTTAACCAAATCAACACCTGCTTCCTCCGCAAGCCTCAATGCCTCTCTCGTCGGCATAATACCGAGCTGTTCTCCATCTGTACCGATCACCCGTACTTCTCTGTCCCTGATCTGCTCATTGATAAATAATTCGCTAATCGTTTTACCCTCCCATAAGAAAACTATTTTCTTCCCCTGCTTCTTCCGCCTTCTTTTGTGCCAGAGCACGAAAAAAGCGGACAGCCCTGCTATCCACCCGATCATAAATACCTACTGAAAACTGCTGTTTCTGACAGCTAACTAAGGCTATGAACACTTGCGAACCCTATTGTTGCAAGGTGAGAGCGGATACTCTGCTTGGTTGTCTGTGCCTTTGCACTTTTGACACTATACCATAGTTCCCCAATCTTGTCAACAAAAAGTTTAGGCCGATCTCAAAAGACCGGCCTGCACGTCCACACTTGTCATTAATATTATAATATTAAGAACTAAATTTGTTTGCTGCGGGAACCCCCGCTTTGTCCCGCGGCCGCGAGACTATTACCAGTAAGCCGATTATTTGATGAGAGTGTAGATACCCTTAGAGTCAAACTTGATGGTAACAGTATTCTCAGCTACTGCTACAACATCAACTGCAACCCAATCACCTTTAACAGCCTTATAAACGGAAACTGTATCACCAGCCTGAACGCCTTCAACAGTAAGTGCAACCTGAGCATCTACAAGGTTCACACCAGGAGCGGAAAGCTCAGCAACTGCCAGCATGGTACCGCCAACCTGTTCAGCCTTCTTCTGTGCATATCTGACAGCAGTTACATCAACCTTATCTACGATGCAGGTAGCGTTGGTCTCTTTGCCCTCTGTGAAGAGATTGCTTGCAGAAGCAATTGCAGGAAGATCACGAACACCGTCCATCTCAGATACAGCGTTGGATGTGAACTCGGGAAGTGCCTTCTCAACATTGTCAGACAATGTGTCAATTCTGGGCAGATCCTTAGTCGGAACTACAGTCTCAGCAGCACATACAGTCGTAGAGAAAGTAAGTGCTAAAGCAAGACTTAATGCAAAAAATTTCTTCATTTCTTAAATCCTCCTTCATTTTCAAGTGTGGTATATATCAACACAAATGTGTCGATATTCTTAAAATGTCCATTTTGAGATATTTGACTACCTCATGTATGATTGTAAAATTTACCGTCACCGATGTCAATAGACTTTCTTTGAAATTTGGAAAAAATTGTCCTAAAATTCAAGATGAATCGTCTCTGCACTGGCTTCATACTCTTCCATCCGATCGTAGTCACTGGTTTGAGAATAGGTAATAACATAGCTCTTATCCGCGTTGATCGCATACTCTAACTGTGATATCTGCGTGTCTCCTACCTGATAGTGGCATAAGATCCGGAAAGCCGGACAACCGTCAATGCGAATCTGCTCAAAACTGTCAATATGTACCTCTATTTTCTCCCCATATTCTTTTAAAAAATTTGCCTCCGCCTGCGCCTTGAAGGTCTCCTCCGTCATCAACTGCAAAGCCACATCCCTGCCAAGAGCCACGTAATAAATAGTGGAGGCGTCAATCGGATAACGCCTTGTCACATACATGCCCTCAATATCCTCCGACTCCGAAAACGCCTCCGGCAGAGTAAAACTGCAGCCCTTTGTAACAGGCGCACTCTCCACCACAGAAGTGTCCATCTCGTTCTCCTGAAGCATTTCTTCAGCCAGCTGGTTTTTTAATGTTTCATCCATCTCCACTGGCGCCATGAAACTACCGTCAACAGTTATCGTTCCATCTTGACTTCGACTCTGCTCCTCCTCTGCCTTTTCATCCATGGCTTCCTCATTCTCAGCCACTACAGCCTCCTGCTCTTCCTCCCCAGACATCGTCTCCGAAGCCGCCGTAATGTCTGCTCCGGTATGTACTGCCTCCCCTTCACCACAGCCCATGAAAACAGCAGCACAGATCGCAAAAAGGAGGCAGCTTGTTTTTCTTTTCATCATAAATAAACCCGCTTCCCTTTCCAAAACAATCGAGTGGGAATGCCTTCCCTCATTCGAGTAGAAAAGATTTACCCTCCTCTGCTCGTGCGCCGGGCATTCGTCAGCCTGTTTGCATTATTCATTTGAATACCCATATGTATAACAGCGGGACGCAAGCCAAACGGCCTGCGTCCAACAAATCTATTGTAATATAAAATTACCAAACTGACAAGTATCGAGACCGTGTTTTACAAATCAACACAAGTTAAGCTTGCATTCAGGCCTCTCTGAAAGTCGCACACTGAGTCTGTCTGCAGTCACAGGCCCCGCATCCCCTGATATCAACATGCTCCGCATGACATTTATAATTGGAATTGTACATACACTTCACCGCCTCACAGTCAATACTGATGGTTTGGCAGGGATGATCCAGCGAACTCACGTAAGCGTCCTCCCGCCTCTGAGTAAAGCTCTCGCAGCAAGTCCCATCACAGTCACAAGCATGACTGCCTCCCACCATAATGTCTCCCTTGCAGCAACAATTCTCCTGATTGTAGCCACAGTTTGTCACACCACATTTTAATTCCGCCATAATGCTCCACCTTTCTGCGCACCTTCCGTCCCATACAGACCGGGACATTGCATTAGGCAGACAATATCCGGCACGCTCTGACACAGTCTGCCTTATCTTAATTCTTCTATCATGAAGTATTATGGACAGACTTTCGAAATTCTATACAAATTAAACCAGTAGCGCTCCAGCAAAAAACTTCCTTTCTCTTCTACATCAAGTCCCTCATCCCGCCATTCTGCCACAATGTCATCCCGGCTGTTGAAACTACCGATAAACCAGATATTTTTCCCTCCTGTCTCAAGCATATCCACAATCTCGTCCGTATCATCCATTCTGCCACAAGGCGAAATAATTTGCTGAATCAATTTTTCACCATCGGCCTGCCACAAAAAACGTTCCACCGACTCTGGCAGATAGTATGCCGTCACAGCCTGCACCTGATCAAAATTATAAATAACCGCATCCTGCGGACCAATCAGAGAAAGTGCCTTCTGCGTCTTACTCATATTTACGGTCTTGTATTCCTCCTCCCCGCAAAAAGCACGATAATCACGCAAACCCACTATCAAAATCAAAATTACCAACCCGATTCCCGCACAGTAAACAATCCTACTTCTTCCTATATTATGTCTACCACTAGTCTCTTTTTGTTCCTGTATCCTAGTTTTTAGTATACATAATATTTCATCGAGTCCTAATGCAAAAGAAAACCAGAAACATCCCAGTGCAGAGATCATGTACCGGTAGACAAAAATCGGACGAATCAGGATAGATGCCACGAAGCCAAATAGTACCAAACCTCCTAAGACACTTATGGCTGCTGTTATCGTCCAGAAACGCTCTGCCTTCTCATCTTCTCCACATTGTATAACAGTCATTTTATTTTCTACATTTATCCCTTTTTCTTTACCATTATGGTAGAGTTTTACAGCCTGAAATCCCCAAACAGCGACGTAAGCGGCAAACAATATCACCGCCAAAACAGTGTTCACTCTGTCATTCGAAAAAGCCGGCTTCAACAGGAATTTCACACAACCTCCCAGCGACCGCCAGGTAAGCGGCAAAATCCAGTAACTCTCTCTCACTGTCGAAATCTGCCGATACAAAACCAAAAGCCAGGGCATATAACCTAATGCAGAAACAATGACCCACAAAAACCATTCCTTTATTCTGCTGCGATCCTTCTTTAAAAATACGAGCAGGACGCATAGATAAACCATCCCCACCGCCACTGCCGCAAAGTACTGTGTGTATGCGGCCGCCAAACCATACAAGACAAGGGCTGCCGCATGGAGATGTCTGGACCCTTCTACCTTCACACCGGCTGTGATCGTTCCGTATCCATGTAGGAAAGCTGCCGTCACAAACAACATAGCCCATCCGTACATGCGCACCTCCACCGTGTAGGCCGGAAGCTGCGGCATGGCAGCTGCACAAAATAAAAACAGGCCGGAAACAAAGATACCAAACCTCTTTCGAATAAAATAAAGGCAGTACAGCAACAGCACAAAACAGGGAAATACAGAAACTATTTTGGCCGGAATGATCGTCCCCGCTCCCGGCATAATAAGTTTACATAAATCTACAAACACTTTCACAATACAATAATACAGCGGCGGATGCACGTCTGCCGCTGTAAAACGAATCAGCTCGCTGTAAGAATGTTCAGCCATTCCTATGGTAAAAAGTTCATCATACCAGATATCATTGCTAAAACACAGTGTGAGACTTCTGCAAAGCAAAACTACACTAAGTACAAGCAGGAGATACCCGAAGATATCTCTGCCTGCTATTTTTTTTCTAACATTCATATGATCGTGCACTCCTATTCGCTGGAGTCTGATGTTTCACATGTTCCCCTGCACCAATCGACTCCTCAAACCTGCTTATGCTCCTCCTGGGGCAGTTCCTTTCGGATCTCCTTTGTCCGAATCTCCTTGCAGATCTGTTCTATAAAATCGCCGAGCGGCTTCACGCCCTCATCTCCTGCAAAACGGCTTCTGACAGACACCGTCTTATCCTCCGCCTCCTGTGCGCCAACCACAAGCATATAAGGCACTTTACTCAGTCTCGCCTCGCGAATCTTAAATCCAATCTTCTCGGAGCGATTGTCCACTGTCACATCGATATCGTTTCTAGCAAGCTCTTTTCTGACCTCCTCCGCATACTCCTCGTACTTCTCGGAAATAGGAAGCACACGCACCTGCTCCGGACACAGCCAAGTGGGAAACTTGCCAGCGTATTTCTCGATCAACCATGCCAGTGTTCTCTCATAACAGCCCAAAGATGTCCTATGAATGATATAAGGGCGAACACGGTCACCGTTTGCATCGATAAAGTACATGTCAAACTGTTCCGCCAGCAGGGCATCCCACTGTATCGTAATCATCGTGTCGTCTTTGCCATAGACATTCTTTGCATTGATATCCACCTTCGGCCCATAGAAAGCCGCCTCGCCCACGTCCTCCGTAAATGGAATCTTTAATTCCGTTAAAATATCCCGGATATGTCCCTCCGTCTCATTCCAAACCTCAGGCTCACCGATATATTTCTCCGGATTCTCCGGATCCCACTTGGACAAATGCCAGGTGGTATCCTCCATTACGCCCAAAGTTGACATAACATGTTTAGCCAATGCAATACAGCCTTTGAATTCTTCTACCATCTGATCAGGCCTTACAATTAAATGTCCCTCGGAAATGGTAAACTGC
Organism: Lachnospiraceae bacterium UBA7060; assembly: GCA_002493835.1. Classification (GTDB taxonomy): domain Bacteria; phylum Bacillota; class Clostridia; order Lachnospirales; family Lachnospiraceae; genus UBA3282. The sequence goes on from DLAA01000012.1 coordinate 22,529, forward strand.
CGCACACGGGTCAATCCGTGCATTTCACCGGAATCTTCGTTTCTGAAAAGCGTGGACGTTTCACCGTAGCGGATGGGCAGATCCCTATAAGAGTGCTGCGTATTTTTATAGCAGTAATACTGGAAAGGGCAAGTCATGGGACGCAGGGCAAACACTTCTTTGTCCTTCTCCTCATCCCCCAGTACAAACATGCCCTCTTTATAATGATCCCAATGGCCGGACATCTTATACAGATCGCTCTTTGCCATGAGCGGTGTCTTTGTCCGCACATAACCCCACTCTTTATCCTCCAGATCCTCGATCCAGCGCTGCAGTTTCATAACTATCTTCGTTCCCTTGGGAAGCAGCAAGGGCAGTCCCTGCCCGATCACATCCACTGTGGTAAAAAGCTCCATCTCACGCCCCAGCTTATTGTGATCCCGGCGCTTGATATCCTCCAAGTGCTCCAGATATGCCTCCAGCTCCTCCTTTTTCTGGAAGGCAGTGCCGTAGATTCGCTGCAGCTGCGCCCTGCTTGAGTCGCCCCGCCAATAAGCCATTGAGGAAGATATCAGCTTGTATGCTTTGATATTTTTCGTGCTCATCAAATGAGGACCTGCACACAGATCCACGAAGCCGTCCTGGTCGTAGAAAGAGATCTCTGCATCCTCCGGCAGATCTTGAATCAGTTCCACCTTGTAGGGTTCGTTTCTTTCCTCCATATATTTTATGGCCTCATCCCTGGGCAAAGTAAACCGCTCCAGCTTATGCCCTTCCTTGATGATCTTCTTCATCTCGGCCTCCAGCTTATCCAGATCTTCCCTGGAAAAAGGCGCAGCATCAAAATCATAATAAAACCCCTCCTCAATAGCGGGACCAATGGTCACTTTCGCCTCCGGGAACAGGCGCTTCACCGCCTCCGCCAACACATGAGACGCCGTGTGTCTGACCACTTTCAATCCTTCTGGATCGTCAGCGGTCAGAATATTCAGACTGCAGTCTCTATCAATAACAGTCCTCAGATCCTCCACCTTGCCATCCACCTCACCGGCACAGGCTGCACGGGCAAGTCCCCCTGAAATATCCACCGCAATATCGTAGATACTCATCGGCTGTGCATACTCTTTACTGGAACCATCTTTCAATGTAATTTTCATGTTTTTTTCATCCTTTCTATTATTTTATCTTATATCCCTTGCCTATTTTTATTCATCCTCATCTTCTGCTTCTTCAGACACTCCTGTCGGCTGGCTGTTATTGCCATTATAACAGCCATTGTGGCTTCCAATGCTGACCCCGTGCGTCCAAGGCGCTGTCAAGAATCCGATACAGACACCGGCAAGAAACAGGACTGTGCCCAACAAATAAAAATCCAGTTTCGTGAAGGTTACTTCATCCCCCATGTGTTGAACAATCATTTCTCTCAAATCCTCCACTCTCTCCTTTAATTGTGTCATCTTCATAAATGCCTCCTTTTCTCCTCTTGCTCACACACTAACCGCCATGATCCCGCTTAGCGGGGTGAAACGGTGTTGCAAAGCAGCCTCTAGAACTTCTTTGCGTATGCTTCCTGTCTGAATCGCCTTCTGACTCTTTATGTGCGCAAAAAATCCCCTGCACTGCAACAAAGCAATGCAGAGGACGTATATTTGCGCGGTTCCACCTCTCTTGTTCCGTGCGCCCAGGACGACTTATCGAAACCTCTCATTAGACTGTAACGTAAGTCAACGGGCCGGATTGGGGCCACTCAGAGTCAGTTTTCAAATGCTTCCAGTAAAAGCGCTTTCAGCCCATGGCGCTTCTCTCTGATGCCTTCCACATCCTACTCTTCTCTTCAACGTGTTGTTCTTATAGCTGATTACTTTATTTTATGCCAGAAAATATAAAATGTAAAGTGTTATTTTTATACATTCCTTCCACAACATTTCTTATATTTCTTACCACTGCCGCAGGGACAAGGATCATTGGGATAAATCTTCTTTCCCTTTTGAATCGTGGTAGATTCCTTCTGTTCCTTGTAGAGTGCCTTTCTGACATCCTCGTCAAAGATATCTTTCCATTCCTCGAGATTATAAAGCCAGTCTGCACCCGCCGCCACCATGTTTTTATAAAGCAATGCCTTATCGAAGCCTAAATTTACTCTAGTATCCTCCTCCATCTCTTCAATGGGGTTCGCCTCTTTTAAGCTTTCGTTAATGCCGTCCAGGAAGCCCACCATGGTCATCAGATCCACTTCGTATTTATCTGCCAGCTCCTTAACCGTACCCTCTACGACCTCTTCAGGAGTCTTTAAAAGCTGTGCATAGATTTCTTTCTCCTTCTGAAAATAAGCGGACCAAAGTCTCTGCAGATCACTCTTGTTCGCTGTCTCAGAATACGCCATATCGCGCCACTGTTGTAATAAAGCCATTGTACTTACCACCTTTATCCTGTAATCTTGATTTATCTGCCTGTCCCAGCCGGACAAAGACAAACCTCATAATGCGTCGCCGCATTTGTTATAAGTATATACCATTTGAGGGAAAAAGTAAATTTATATTTCCCTATCGGAGCTGGACAAAAATTTGCGCTGCTTCCACGCCCGTTTTTATGCTCCTGAATATCAATGTGTGTATTATAATCTGCCACACTTTTCAGATAACCCGCCTGTTTGGCTTTATGAACTGCCAAGAGATTCCCTCACATTTTTCATGCCCTGACAGCTACCCTTTTTCAGCAATAAAACCTAAAACCACATAAAATGAGGGTACTGAAAAACTCCCACTTTTTTATAGCGGGAGTTTTTCCTTCTATAATATAAACAGCTTCTACACACAAATTTATTCTAAAGCATACAAAAAGAGAGAGCCTCCTTATTGCGTAACCGGCTCGGCCAGCTTTGTGATCCTCTTGACATTTGCCACAAACGCCGTGAAATACATCTGCAGTTCCATAGCAACCAGCCCTCTTGAATCTGCTCTGCGCAATCCGTGGGCTTCTTTCAATTCTCCATTCTTTTCTTCAATCCGGTGCCGGATCTTCATCCGCTCCCTGAAATATTCGCTTTCCTCAAATTTAAGCCGCTCCCGGTTCTTCTCACTTGCCTGTGTCACACTGTAACTGCGTTCTTTTGATTTCCCTTTCCCTACACGGCTGCTTTCCCTTAATGGACATTTCCTGCATTTGACCTTGCTGAATACATAAATCTAATAGATATTTCCATTCGCAGCGTTCCGCTTTTCCACCCGCATCGCCAGTTCCCCGGCTGGGCACTGCAGCATCCTTGTTATAACAGTGAATAGAAATCATCTTTATCTCTGTTTGACAAACCGCCAAACTTAGATAAAATCCTATCAACTACTTTATGTAGTTTCTTTGCATTATCGGCGTAATACGAACCTAATATATCCGACTGTAATGTTACTAAATCCGCACCTGTCATTGTCCTGCCCACTCTGGTAATGATGCCGTTATTGCGCGTGACTGCAAATTTGACTGTCTGTGTCTGCATTGGTGTTTACCTCCTTATAAATACCGATGTGTCTATGTTTTCATCCTCTATGACTTTACTAATTTTTGGATTGTTCAAAAGCTCTAAAACCTTTTCTTTTATAACATCCTCCCTAGTCTGTTCCTTATAGGAAATCGAATATCCGTAACCAATATATTTTGTCTGGTTGGTTTCTTCCATGTACTCCTTGACTTCCTGCTCAAGCGGTTTCAAGTTTGTTTCTGCATCCTTCTTAATGCTCTTGTACTCCCTGATTGCCGTTACTTTTTTGTCTAAATCTGGTATTGTCATACACATATTTTTCAATTTCCTTTTCTTAAATTTAGTAGCAACCTCTGTATCACTTGCGCTGTCTATTGGTATTGCGTGATCGCTCACACACAGGTACGTGATACAGATTTATGAGGATTGTCTACTCGATTTCTTGTATTTGAGTTGTTTTATTTGATGTTGAAATCATCTTATACTGTACCCAGTATATTTGTATTTTTATACTGGGTACAGTATTGATTATTTACAATTTTATTGATACAATAAAATACAAACTTAAAAAGAGGTGATTATATGGCATATAGCGAAGCACAAAAAAAAGCCGTAAAAAAATATAATGCAAAAACATATGATGAATTAAAAGTAAGAGTAAAAAAAGGTAGTAAAGATATTATCCGAAAACATGCTACATCAAATAATGAAACTGTAAACGGAATGATTAACAGACTTTTAGAAACCGAAATACCTGATTTAAAAGATTAACACTTATTCTAAATTTCCATATATGTTATATTATATACATAAAAGGGAAAGCCATAGAAGCGGCTCTACCCTCAAATAATAAACAAACTGTTTTTACAAACAACCGTCACTACTGCGAATAGTGGCG
>DLAA01000044.1:0-51706 GCA_002493835.1 Lachnospiraceae bacterium UBA7060
CGGCCGGGAAATCCGGCCGCCTTTATTTACACGCCTATTTTTCTCAAGATAATTTTTCCCATTGTTCATACAAGAGTTCCAATTTTTTTTCAATTTCTTCTTTCTCCAGGTTCAACTCCTGCAGCTTTGCAGCATCCGTACAGATCTCCGGCGAGCTCATAAGAGTATCTATTTCTGCATTTTGTGTTTCCAGTGCCTCGATCTGTGTTTCGCATTTCTTTAGGTCATTTTCGCGTTTACGCTGTGCCGCCTGTTGTTCCTTTTTCGCCTTCCAGTCCTGCTTTGCAAAAGAGCTGTCCATACTCTGATCTGCGGAGGCAGATTTCACGGAGGAGGCGTCAATTTTGGCAAGCTGTTCTTCCTTTTTCTCCAGGTAGTAATCATAATTTCCCAAGTAATTGGTCAGTACACGGCGGTTTAAATCGAGGATCCGAGAGGCGGTTCGATTGATAAAATAGCGGTCGTGGGAGACATAGAGCACTGTCCCCGTGTAGGCGTTCAGGGCGTCCTCCAGGATCTCCTTGGATACAATGTCCAGATGGTTGGTAGGTTCATCCAGAATCAGGAAATTTGCCTCTGAGAGCATCAGCTTTGCAAGAGAAAGCCGGCCTCTTTCCCCACCGCTTAATGTGCTGATAGTCTTAAAGACATCTTCTCCTGTAAAGAGGAAGGCGGCGAGCGTATTCCTGATTTCGGTGTTGTTTAGATTAGGATAATCATCTGAAATTTCTTGAAATAACGTTTTTTCTGGGTGGAGCACGTGGTGTTCCTGATCGTAGTAGCCAATTGCCACGTTGGCACCCAGACGGATGCTGCCCCGATCCGGAGGCAGTAATTCGTTGATGATTTTTAGGATGGTGGTTTTTCCTGTGCCGTTATCACCGATGATGGCTACATGTTCCCCCTTTTTTATTTCAAAAGAGAGATTGTCAAAGAGAGCAAGTGGACCAAAGGATTTGGCGAGCTCTTCCACCGTCAGCACATCATTGCCGCTTGGGAATTTGGGTTCCAATTTTAAATGCATATCGTCCCGAACCTGTGTGGGTTTGTCAAGTACTTCGATTTTTTGCAGCATTTTCTCGCGGCTCTCCGCGCGTTTTATAGATTTTTCCCGATTAAAAGATTTCAACTTTTCGATTACTGCCTCCTGATGTTTGATTTCCTGCTGCTGTTTCATATAAGCGTTGTAGGCGGCAGCACGCAGCTGCTCTTTTCCCGCGGCATAATCAGAATAGTTTCCACTAAAGACAGTGGCAAAACTGTTGTCAAGTTCGATGACTTTGGACGCAATTTTGTCCAAAAAATAGCGGTCGTGGGAGACAATCAGGACTGCCCCCTTATAGTTTAAAAGATAGGTTTCCAGCCATGCGATGGACTGTAAATCCAGATGGTTAGTGGGTTCATCCAGAATAATTAAACTGGGCTTTAAAAGGAGAAGCTTTCCCAGGGCAACTCTCGTCTTTTGTCCTCCGGAGAGGGTGGAAACTGGTTTGTCGAAATCGTCTTCTGTGAAACCAAGGCCTTTCAGGACACCTGTCAGTTCACTTTTGTAGGTGTAGCCGCCTGCGGTTTCATAGGCGTGGGTCAGGGAAGCATAATTGTCCATAAGACGCTCCAAATGGTCTCCCGAGGCGGTCTTCATCTGTAATTCTACTGTGTGCATCTGTCTTTCCATATCAAGGATATCTTGTTTGACGAGGAGAAGCTCTTGGTAAATCGTGTTTTCACCGGACACGGCTTCCTGCTGGGAGAGGTAGCCTATGGTCTTGTCCCGTGCCAGAGTTACCATTCCCTCGTCAGCAGAGATTTCTCCCATAATAATCCGTAGGAGTGTCGTTTTTCCGGCGCCGTTGATGCCGACGATGGCAGTCTTATCATAGTCTTCTATATGAAAAGATACTTTTTGCAGCACGGGAACTTCATTGAAAGATTTGTGAATATTGCTGACGGATAGTATCATATCTGTTGTACCTGGCCTTTCTATGTTTTACTTTTGCCAAAATGCCTGCTTTTGGGCATTTTATATACATTATAACAGTTACAGTTTACAGACTGGAAAGACTTGTGTCAATTGATTGACAGGATTTTGGTGAGGGGGTATCATATAATGAATAGAGAGGTGTGGCGGCGATGGCTAAGACAGATGACAAATTTAAACCGGCGTTGGTGGGGAAAAAGATCCCTATTTTGACGCTTGACAATAAATGGCATAAGCTTTTTACACAGTCGGAGTTTACTCCCGAGCTAAAGAGCATGGAAAAGAGCTTAAACGATCTTTTAAAGCGTCAGGCAAGAGTTAATACGGAGAGCAAAGAATTAAAGAAGCTGAAAAAAAAGCTGATGGACGAAGTGGTGATTTTAGCTGACGCGATGAACGATCATCCCACCAAGAAGCAGGACAAGGAGATGTCAGAGCACAGGCGCCTGATTGAAGAGTGCAATGAAAAGATGGACGCCTGCGAGGAGGAGCTCGTGGAGCTGCCAAGGCAGATTAATCAGCTCAACAATCAGCTTATGCTTGCCACCATGGATGTGTGTTACCGGAAGCTGCAGCAGAATACAAAGGAACTTTCAGAGATTGAGGAGTGGATTAGCGGAATCCGACGGGAACTCAAGAAAAAGGTGGTGCGCAAGCAGGAGAAGGAGGCTGTGATCAATAGGCTTTATTCCTACATGCATGATATTTTTGGTGCGGAAGTGATTGAGCTTTTTGATATGGAATATGATCCAGAGGAGAAATACCGCAGAAAAGAAACAGAGGCGCAGGCGGTAAACCCACAGCAGACAGAAACGCAGGAAAAAGCAGAACAGACGGAGCGGACCAAAATGGATAATGAAATTGTAAACGGGAATACATAGACGCCGGAGTCTTAGGGCTTTGGCGTTTTATCGCGTTTTTGCGGGATTTGTATATTATAAATAAGGGGAGAGAAAAATGCTGGATAATTACCAGAGAGTATATGCAGCTGTAGATCTCACAGCGGTGCGTTATAATATAGAGCGGATGCATGGGAACCTGAAGCCACAAACAGGGATGCTGGGCGTGATCAAGACAGACGGTTATGGTCATGGAGCTGTGCCAATCGGCAGGGAACTGGAGACAATTCCCTATGTATCAGGCTATGCGGTGGCAACGGCGGAGGAGGCTTTTATTCTGCGGCGGGCCGGTCTGAAAAAAATGATATTGATACTGGGCTATACTTTTCCTTATAGTTACGAAGAATTGGTTTTGCAAGATATCCGCCTGGCAGTTTTCAGGCGGGATATGTTGGAAACACTTGACGCTTGCGCAGAGAGGCTTGGAAAGAAAGCTAAGGTACATGTGAAGGTGGACACGGGGATGTCCCGGATTGGTGTCAGACCAAACGACGAGGGACTTTCTTTCATGGAGTGGATGGCTGACCTTAAAAATATTGAGGTGGAAGGAATCTTTACCCACTTTGCAAGAGCGGATGAAAAGGATAAGGGGACGACTCTTGAGCAGCTTCAGATATTTAACAAGTTTGTGGAGAAGGCAGCACAGCGGATGAGAAAGAAGATTCCTCTTATACACTGCTCCAACAGCGCGGGGATTCTTACTCTGCCGGAAGCGAATCTTTCCCTGGTTCGTGCGGGCATTACGCTCTACGGTCTTTCGCCATCCGCGGAGGTGCCCAAAGAGCTTCTTTCTCTGCGGCCGGTTCTTTCTTTGAAAAGCCATCTAGTTTTTGTGAAAGAAATTTCAGAGGGAACACCTGTCAGCTACGGCGGCACTTATGTAGCGAAAGAACGGATGCGGATTGCCACCGTGCCTGTGGGCTATGGGGACGGTTATCCAAGAAGCCTGTCAAACAAAGGATATGTGCTCATCCGGGGAAAGAGAGCCTCTATTTTGGGAAGAGTCTGCATGGATCAGTTTATGGTGGATGTCTCAGCTATTCCAGAGGCGTTGGAAGGTGATGAGGTAACGTTGATCGGCGTGGATGGTCAGGAGGAAATTTCTATGGAGATTTTAGGGACGCTTTCCGGCAGATTTAACTATGAGCTGGCATGTGATCTTGGAAAACGGATTCCCCGAGTTTACCTGAAAAATGGTGAAATAGTCAGCACGAAGGATTATTATGGTGATTGTGTTTAGGCGCATAAAATAATCATTACTGTATACGAACGAAAAAGATCGGCAATACTATTGTCGAATCCGGAAAACAGCCGGAAAAAAGAAATGTCAAAGGAAGTGTAGGGTAATGAGAAGAGGAGATATTTATTATGCGGATTTGCGGCCGGTAGTGGGGTCGGAGCAGGGCGGTGTGCGCCCGGTGCTCATCATACAGAACGATGTGGGAAATAGGCACAGTCCCACAGTGATTTGTGCGGCCATCACATCAAAGATGAACAAGGCAAAGCTGCCCACGCATATAGAGCTGAGCGCAGGCAGATATGATATGGTGAAGGATTCCGTCATCCTTTTGGAGCAGCTGCGTACAATTGATAAGCAGCGCTTAAAGGACCGAGTCTGTCATCTGGATCCGGACATTATGCGGGCGGTGAACCGCGGCTTGATGATAAGTCTGGAACTTGGTACATAGGATGAGACAGCGGATTTGACACGCAGGATAATAATTGATATGATAATAAACTAGGATTTCACAAATCAGAAATCCTGTCGGAAGAAAAGATGAGGAGAGGAACAGTTTATATGGAAGACGGAGGTTCGGGCAGTAGCGGCATCTTGTGGTTTGTACTTATGCTTGTTCTGGAGATGTTTTTTTACGGCTTCAGTGCGGCGATGCAGAATTACAAGGGGACAGACAGAGAAGAGGGCGGTACAGGCGGTGAGGAACCCGAAGTACAGACGGCCAGGCAGAAAAAAAAGCAGGAGCGGCTTGCTTATATGATGGATAAACACGCGGCTTACGCAACGGCAACACAGCTTGGCGTGGTGACAATCAATCTGCTTTTGGGTGCGTTTATTTTGTACCGGCTGAACAGTTATTTTTCTTTTCTAGTTTCGGACCAGGTAAGGATCCGGTTTGGGGTGCTTCCCGGATGGGAGCTGCGCCTTCTGGCAGCGGTGGTATCTATTTTTGTTACGATCTTTTTGCTGTACATAATTATGACACTGGGTGTCATGGTCCCGAAGAAAGCGGCGGTGAAGCACCCAGAGCAATGGATACACGCTTTTGTGACGCCATTCTACTATTATGTGCGAATCATGTCACCCTTCAGTAGTCTGGTTTTTGTCACTTCAAAGCTGGTGCTGCATCTGTTTGGCGTGAGGGACGCGGATGACAAGGAGGACGTGACGGAGGAGGAGATCCTCTCTATGGTGAGTGTGGGCCACGAACAGGGGATTCTCCATGCAAGCGAGGCGGAAATGATCACTAATATCTTTGAGTATGGCGACAAGGAAGCCAAAGATATTATGATCAACAGGAATAATATGGTCGGCATAGACTGTACGATGACTTTGCAGGAGGCAGCTGCTTTTATTGTGGGGGCGCACAACAGCCGGTTTCCGGTTTATGATGAGACCATAGATCATATCATCGGTATTTTGCATCTGAAGGACGTGATGCGCATGCAGATGAATGAAAAGATGCGCAATCGTCCCATCGGAAAGATAAGAGGTCTTTTGAGGGAGCCGCGCTTTATCACCGAGGGGCGTAAGATCAACGACCTTTTTCAAGTGATGCAGAAGGAAAAGATACAGATGGTCATTGTCATCGACGAGTATGGACAGACAGCAGGACTTGTGGCGCTGGAGGATATTTTGGAGGAGATCGTCGGCAATATACAGGACGAGTATGACGAAGAGGCCACTTATATCAGGGAAAGCGGTGTGGGCAGTTACGTAATTCAGGGTATGATGCCTTTGGAGGAGCTGTCAGAAAAGCTGCAGGTTTCCTTTGAAGATGAACCTTTTGATACGGTAAACGGTTTTGTGATTTCCAGGCTGGAGCATATCCCCGAGAAGGGAGAGGATTTTGAATTTTCCTACGGAGGATATACGTTCCGAATTATGGAGGTAAAGGATCATATGATCCAGACTGTGTCAGCAAAACAGGAAAAGACAAAGGAAGAAATCTAATCCGCTTTCGAGGTGGATTTGTTATAGAGTGAAAGAAAATACTGTAGTTGAGAAAGGATGGAGAGAAATGTCAGGACATTCAAAGTTTGCGAATATCAAGCACAAAAAAGAAAAAAATGACGCGGCAAAGGGTAAAATATTCACCATTATCGGCAGGGAGATTGCGGTAGCGGTGAAGGAAGGCGGGCCGGACCCCGCAAATAACTTTAAGCTGGCCCAGGTTATTGCCAAGGCGAAAGCCAATAATATGCCAAATGATACAATTGACAGAGGGATCAAGAAAGCGGCTGGTGAGGGTGGTAACGTAGATTATAAATATGTGACTTACGAGGGCTACGGTCCAAGTGGTGTGGCCATCATTGTGGATGCTTTGACGGACAATACCAACCGCACGGCCGCTAATGTCAGAAGTGCTTTCACTAAGGGAAACGGCAGCATTGGAACCCAGGGCTGCGTCTCCTTTATGTTTGACAAGAAAGGTCTGATCATCGTGGATAAGGAAGAGTGCGAGCTGGATGCAGATGATCTGATGATGACAGCGCTTGACGCGGGTGCGGAGGATTTCTCTGAGGAGGAGGACAGTTACGAGATTTATACGGAACCGGATCAGTGGAGTGAGGTGGACGCTGCTTTGAAGGAGGCGGGGATCACACCGGTATCTTCGGAGGTGACCATGATTCCACAGACTTGGGTGGAACTCACCGATGAGGGTGCAGTCAAGAATCTGCAAAAGACGCTGGATCTGCTGGAGGAGGATGACGACGTGCAGGCAGTTTATCATAACTGGGATGAGAGTGAGAAGTAATTCTAAAACGGCATTCTCCGCATGGAAGGAGAGACAAGATGAATGCATATAAAAAAGAAACAATCTGTATACAGTCGGGATGGAAGCCGAAGAATGGGGAGCCCCGGGTGCTTCCGATTTATCAGAGTACGACTTTTAAGTATGACGATTCCGAGCAGATGGGACGACTCTTTGATTTAGAGGAGAGCGGTTATTTTTATTCCAGACTGCAGAATCCGACAAATGACTGTGTGGCAGCGAAGATCTGCGAGTTGGAAGGTGGTGTTGCGGCTATGCTCACTTCTTCCGGGCAGGCGGCAAATCACTATGCGGTATTTAATATCTGTGAGGCAGGAGATCACGTGGTGATGAGCTCTACCGTTTATGGCGGCAGCTTCAATTTGATCACCTGCACTATGAAGAAGATGGGAATTTCCTGTACGGTGGTGGATCCCGATGCCCCCGCAGAGGAAATAGAAAAGGCATTTCAGGAAAATACCAAATGCGTATTTGCAGAAACCATCGCGAATCCGGCTCTTGTAGTGCTTGATATTGAAAAATTTGCTTCTCTGGCACATGCGCATCAGGTACCGCTTATTGTAGACAATACCTTTGCAACTCCGATCAACTGCAATCCTTTTGCCTGGGGGGCGGATATCGTCACTCACTCTACCACGAAGTACATGGACGGACATGCTATGGCGGTGGGCGGCTGTATTGTAGATTCCGGCAATTTTGACTGGGCAGCGTATCCGGATAAGTTTCCTGGGCTGTGCACGCCGGATGAATCCTATCACGGAATTGTATATACGGAAAAATTTGGCAAGGGAGCCTATATCACCAAGGCTACCAGCCAGCTAATGCGGGATCTGGGTTCTATTCAGTCACCGCAGAATGCCTTTTTACTCAATGTGGGACTTGAGACGCTGCCGCTTCGGATGGAGAGACACTGCTATAATGCGCAGAAATGTGCAGAGTATCTGGAAAAGCATGAGAAGGTGGCGTGGGTAAATTATCCAGGTCTTCCCGGTAATAAATATCATGAACTGGCGCAGAAATATATGCCGAAGGGTACCTGCGGCGTGATTTCTTTCGGTGTAAAGGGCGGCAGGGAAGCAGCGGCGAAGATGATGGAGCATTTAAAGCTTGCTGCTGTGGTGACGCATGTGGCGGATGCCAGAACGAGTGTCCTGCATCCAGCCAGTCATACCCATAGACAGATGAATGATGAGCAGCTGAAGGAGGCGGGGGTTGCCCCTGATCTGATCAGACTGTCTGTAGGAATCGAACATATCGATGATATTATTGCGGATCTTGATCAGGCGCTTTCAGAGATTTAAAGGAAGCATCTAAAGAGAAGGAAAGAATTATGATTTATCGGAAAACCTGGTTTGATTATGTACTGTGGGCTGCCTATGCAGGGCTTTGTGTGATGCTTTTGGCCTTCACAGGCTATCATATTTATGCTTCTTATGTGGGATTGTCTTTGGCAAAGCTGGGTGCGCTTATCGTTTTCCCTGTGCTTGTCTGTGTGTATCTGGCGCTGCGGCTGTCCTGTCAGGCGGTTTGCAGAAAACACAGGTTTTCCGCTCATGGAGCTGCGATGCTTGAGGCGCTCGTAGTTTCGGTATCCTTTGTATTTGGCCTTATTATCAGGATCAGTACAGTTTTGTATATGCCGCAGAAGGCTGTAACGGGGAAATTTTATGGGAGTGCCCTGGTCAGGGCAGGGCAGGCAGCGGAAGCTTTGACTCATGGGGTCAGTGATTTGTATGTGCGTTGTCTTTCAGTAACGTTTTCCTTTTTGGGAAACGGACCGGCCTCAGCCATGCTTTTTCAGGTTTTCCTGCAGATTTTAGCCATGGCACTGGGTTTTTGTGCGGTGAAAAAGGCGGCCGGTTCTCAGGCAGCCTGTATCTCACTTTTGCTTTTGGCATTTTCGGGGCCGTTCCTTGAAAAAATTACGCTGATTGACCCGGAATGTCTGTTTTTGGTTTTATATCTTTTTGGCCTCTTTTTGACAGTAAGTTTTTTAAAGGCAGTACTGTACGGGAAGTATAAAAATGGCTGCTGGCTGCTTGCCTTTTTGCTCGGAATTGTGCTGGGAGCATTGGTTTATCTGGAACTTTGGTCTGTGACGCTGCTTTTTTTCCTGATTGGACTTTTTACAGGAAAATGTCAGGCGTCGGGGAACAGAAAGCGCTGTATCTATGTTTTTTTTGTGACAGTGGTCTCCTGTGCGGCAGGGTTTTTTTCTGCTGCTGCTGTGGACAGCGCTTTGAGTGGTGCAGATTATTCCGGATGTCTGGCAGGCTGGATTTCCCTTTATGAATGGACAGGATTAAAGGGACGGCTTTTAGGTGTCATAAATGGACAGTACATCTTATGGATGATTCTGTTTCTGACATCGGCTTTTTTAGTGTTTGAATTTATCAGGGGGAAAAAAGAGCAGGATTATACTTTGTGGCTGCTTCCCTGCATATTTATGACGCCTGTGATGTTATTTGATTTTGACAGAATGGGTTTGGGAAGCACTGCTTTGTTTTTGTGGAGCGTGCTGGCAGCACTTGGTGTAAAAAATTGTATGTTCGGGGGACAGGCTGAGACAGTGCAGGCCAGAATTGAGGAAGTCAACGCGGCGGCAAAGGAGATTGCGGTTCCAAAGGAGGAGAAGCCGCGCTTTATTGAAAATCCGCTTCCCCTTCCGAAAAAGCATGTGAAACGGGATATGGACTACGACCATGAAATAGCACAGGCAGATATGCACTATCAGATTGAAATCGCGGAGGGAGACGATTTTGATCATTAGGGCGGTATAGATTTTAAAAAAATAAGCGATACTATAAAAGGACTCAGAACAGATAAGATTCTGAGCCTCTTTTTATGCGCAGGCCCGTGCAGAGGAACTATGTCACTAACGTGACGCACGGGCCGCGCGCGAGTAGGGGAAGATGATTCTTTCCTACTCGATTGCACAGGGGAAGAAAATCTTCCCTACTCGATTGCAGACGGATTTGGAGGTAACGCTTATTATGGGAAACAATAAAAACAGCAAGGCGCGGGAAAACCAGGAAAAGGAAAACGAGAAAGAAAAAAAGCGGGATAATGAAAAGCAGAGGGATGAACGAATTGAGAAGGTTGGGCAGGTGACGCTGGATGAAAACGCCCAGCATCACAAGATTCATCTGCTCACCATTATTGGGGAGATCGAGGGACATGACAACTTGAGCAGCAATGCGAAGACCACAAAGTATGAGCATATCCTGCCCCAGCTTGCAGCTATCGAAGATAGCGGCGAGGTGGACGGTGTTCTGATTCTGCTCAATACAATGGGAGGGGACGTGGAGGCTGGACTTGCCATTGCGGAGATGATTGCCTCCCTGAGTAAGCCAACGGTGTCTCTGGTGCTTGGCGGGAGTCATTCTATAGGAGTTCCGATTGCCGTGAGCACTGACTATTCCTACATTGTTCCGACTGGCACCATGGTGATTCATCCGGTGCGCTTGAGTGGTATGGTGATTGGCGTTCAGCAGACATTTGATTATTTCAAACAGATTCAGAACCGCATCACTGGATTTGTCTGCGAACACTGTAGAATACCGAAGCCTCGGCTTGAAGAACTGATGATGGAGACAGGCATGTTAACCAAAGATGTGGGTACAGTGCTTGTGGGCCGGGATGCTGTGGAGGAAGGTATCATCAGTGAGGTAGGAGGGATCAGTGACGCCATTGCGAAACTGCACGATATGGTGGGCAAGAAAGAATCGGCTACAAAATAAAGGATGACAAGCCAAAATGAAAATGCTATACTAAGATAGGATTTTTGGGTAACATGGAGATGAATTTAGGAGGCAGTCATGGCGGCTCAGAGTACAAGAGGGTCATCCGCGAAAAAAAAGAATACGGGCAAAAGCAGAGGAAATGCCGCTAGCACTCGGACAACTGTTCGAAATACCAGACAGGATCCACCTATGGATCCTGCTGTCAGAAATGAGATTCTATTGATTGTGCTGGCGGCTTTCGCCCTTATTTTATTTTTGTGCAATTTTGGATTGGTAGGTAAAGCTGGAGATGCGATCAGCGGTGTGATGTTCGGTATTTTTGGCCTTCTGGCCTATGCGGCTCCGGTCGTTATCTTTTTGATGATCGCTTTTGGCATGTTAAATGTGGGAAATCATATTGCCACGAGAAAGCTGACGGCAGGGATCTGTTTTTGCCTTCTTCTGGGAATGAGTTTCGAATTTTTTAGTACAAATCCTGCAGAGATGGAAAGCTATCAGATTGCCGAGATCTATAGACGGTGCAGTGAAGGCCACAAAGGCGGCGGCGTGCTGGCCGGTTCTCTGGCTTATCTATCCTGTCGGTTTTTGGGAACAGTGGGGACGGTACTCCTTATTCTGGTGCTGGGTATTATCTGTCTGGTGATTGTCACGGAGAAATCTTTTATCGGCGGTGTGGCGGCCGGGGGCAGAAAGGTCTATGAGCGCTCTCTGGAGGACGCTGCTTACCGCAGGGAGCGGGCGGCAAAACGAAAAGAAGCCAGTATGGAAAGACGGGAGAGAGCGGACAGAGAGCGCAGACAGCGGGAGGAGGAGCTGGAAAATGAAAAGCTCCTTCGCATGGATAAGAAGGTGTCTGGTGTTATGCTCGACACAGCTCTTGGCCGGGAGCCGGAGAGGGAGCCTTCAGGGAAGGTGAGGGATGATATTCATGAGATTATCCTTAATGACGATGAGGTAGAATATGAGGAGACTTTGCCGGTAAGAGAGAAGGAGAAACATTCCTATCACTACATAGAACAGATTTCTGATGAATTGGATGAAATTCACATGGAGGAGGAAGAGCCGGAGCCGGAGCAGTTGAAATTTCAGCCGGAGCAAGGGAAGCTGAAATTACTGCCAAAGCAGCCAGAAATGGAACAGGAGGAGCATACTCCGGATAAGCCCATGGATTTCTACCAGCCAATGATGGGAAATCAAATGGGGGCATCCCCCAATCGGGTGAGACCCGCGGCGGTAAGCCGGCCCAAACAGACAGAGAGTGCAGGACGGACGATGGCGCAGGGAGGAAGAGAGCATTACTGCTTCCCAACAGTAGATCTCTTGGATAAGAGGAAGGCAAAGAAGGGGTCTGATCCCGATAGAGAGCTTCGGGAGACAGCCATTCAGCTTGAGCAGATCCTGCGGAATTTTGGTGTGAAGGTGACGGTTACTCAGTATAGCAGGGGGCCTTCTGTCACACGCTATGAGCTTCAGCCGGAGCAGGGAGTGAAAGTAAGCAAGATTGTGGGACTTGCCGACGATATTAAGCTGAATCTGGCGGCCACGGATATTCGTATTGAAGCGCCCATTCCTGGCAAGGCGGCAGTGGGTATTGAGGTGCCAAATAAAGAAAATACAGCGGTACCTTTCAGAGATCTTGTGGAATCCCCGGAGTTTGCAAAGTTTCCAGCAAATCTGATTTTTGCGGTGGGAAAGGATATTGGCGGAAAAAACGTATTTTCGGATATTGCGAAGATGCCTCATCTGTTGATTGCGGGATCTACCGGATCAGGTAAATCTGTCTGCATCAATACCATTATCATGGGTATTTTGTTTAAAGCGCACCCCGATGATGTGAAGTTGATTATGATTGATCCGAAGGTAGTTGAGCTCAGTGTGTATAATGGTATTCCCCATCTGCTGATTCCGGTGGTGACGGACCCGAAGAAGGCGGCTGCGGCTCTGCACTGGGGTGTGGCGGAGATGACAGACCGCTACAAGAAATTTGCAGATTTCAATGTCAGGGACTTGAAAGGTTACAATAAAAAGGTGGAGAGCATGAGAGAATCGGGAGATCCCGATGCGCCTGAAAAGCTTCCCCAGATTTTGATAATCGTGGATGAGCTGGCAGATTTGATGATGGTTTCGCCTGGTGAGGTGGAGGAGTCCATCTGTCGTCTAGCTCAGCTGGCAAGAGCCTGCGGTATTCATCTGATCATAGCTACCCAGAGACCTTCTGTGGATGTCATCACGGGTCTGATTAAAGCAAATATGCCAAGCCGTGTGGCCTTTGCAGTTTCCAGCGGCGTGGATTCCCGCACTATTTTGGACATGGTAGGGGCGGAGAAACTTCTGGGAAAGGGAGACATGTTGTTTTATCCTCAGGGATATCCCAAACCTGCCCGTATTCAGGGGCCTTTTGTCTCGGACGATGAGGTATCCCGGGTGGTAGACTTTTTGAAGGAGCACACGCCTGAGGGTGCTGCCGATGAGTCGGTGGAGGAGCAGATCAATAGTATTGCGGTGGAATCCGGGCCGTCCGGCTCTTCAGGGACAAGTGACGGAGACTCGGATTATGACGAGTACTTTATGGAGGCAGGCCGGTTTATTATTGAGAAAGACAAGGCATCCATCGGCATGCTGCAGCGTATGTTTAAGATCGGCTTTAACCGTGCGGCGCGCATCATGGATCAGCTTGCGGAGGCTGGGGTTGTGGGTGAAGAGGAAGGCACCAAACCTCGTAAAATACTGATGAGTGCAGAGGAGTTTGAACAGCTGTTTAACAGATAAATGATTCAATATGGAAAGGTGACAGTGTATGAAGACAGATATTGAGATCGCGCAGGCGGCAGAGCTAGTCCCCATTACGGAGGTGGCAGACCGTCTTGGCATCGGGCCGGAGGATTTGGAAGTCTACGGGAAATATAAGGCAAAGCTCTCAGAAGAATACATAGAGAAAATTCGAAAAAATCCGGAAGGACGGCTGATATTAGTCACAGCCATCAATCCCACTCCTGCGGGAGAGGGAAAGACTACCATCACGGTGGGGCTTGGGCAGGCATTTTCCAGACTCGGGAAAAAGGCGGTGATCGCCTTGCGGGAACCATCTCTGGGACCCTGCTTTGGCATCAAGGGAGGTGCGGCCGGAGGCGGCTGCTCCCAGGTTGTGCCGATGGAAGATCTGAATTTACATTTTACGGGAGATTTCCATGCCATTACCTCCGCCAACAATCTGTTGGCGGCTCTGCTGGATAATCATATTCAACAGGGAAATCTGCTGCGTATCGATCCCAGACAGATTATCTGGAAGCGCTGCCTGGACATGAACGACAGGGCGCTGCGGAATATTGTGATCGGTATGGGCGGCAAGGCAAACGGTATGGTGCGGGAGGATCACTTTATCATTACTGTTGCATCTGAGATTATGGCGATTCTTTGTCTGTCCTCGGATTTTAAAGACTTGAAGGAGCGGCTTGGCCGTATCATTGCTGCCTACGACTACAGCGGTAATCCTGTGACTGCGAAAGATCTGCAGGCGGTGGGCGCTATGGCGGCCCTTTTAAAGGATGCCATGAAACCGAATCTGATCCAGACATTGGAGCACACACCGGCCTTGGTGCACGGTGGCCCTTTTGCTAATATCGCCCACGGCTGCAATTCAGTAATGGCGACGAAGACAGCTCTTAAGATGGCTGATTATGTGATTACGGAGGCCGGCTTCGGAGCTGATCTTGGGGCTGAGAAGTTCTTTGACATCAAGTGCCGCATGGCGGATTTAAAACCGGATGCGGTAGTGCTTGTTGCCACAGTAAGGGCGCTTAAGTATAATGGCGGTGCGGCGAAAGAAGAGCTTTCCAGAAAGGATATGAAGGCGCTGCAGGCGGGAATTGTGAATTTAGAAAAGCATATAGAAAATCTTCACAAATATGGCGTTCCTATTGTTGTTGCCTTGAATGCATTCGCGGCGGATACACCAGAAGAGATTGCTTACATACAGAAGTTCTGTGAAGACAGGGATTGCGAGTTCGCATTGGCTGAAGTCTGGGAAAAAGGCGGAGAGGGCGGAGAAGCTCTCGCCGGGAAAGTACTTGACACACTGGAAAATAAGAGGAGTTTTTTCGAGCCGCTTTATGCGGACGATCTTCCCCTGATAGATAAAATTCATACAGTGGCGGCGGAGATTTACGGCGCAGGCGGCGTGACTTACACGGCGGCGGCAAAGAAACAGCTGGAAAGACTGGAGCGCGACGGCTTTGGAAGGCTGCCCGTCTGTATCGCAAAAACGCAGTATTCTCTCTCGGATGATCCGAAACTTTTGGGACGGCCTGTGGGATTTGAGATGCATGTGCGGGAAGTTTATGTGTCTGCAGGGGCGGGCTTTGTAGTGGTGCTCACGGGGGACGTGATGACCATGCCGGGACTTCCTAAGACACCAGCGGCCTATCGGATTGATGTGGATGATGAGGGAAAGATTGTAGGTTTGTTTTAAAAAGGGAGGGTAAATATGCCGCAGATTATAGACGGAAAGGCTATATCGATACAGATTAAGGATGAGGTGAAGGAACAGGCAGCCGCATTGAAGGAGCAGGGAAAAACGGTGTGCCTGGCGGTGATACAGGTAGGGACGGATCCCGCTTCCAGTGTTTATGTAGGGAATAAAAAGAAAGCCTGTGCCTATGTGGGTATAGAGTCTTTGGCGTATGAGCTTTCGGAGGAGACGACGCAGGAAGAACTGCTTACCCTGATTGAGGAGCTGAATGAGAAGGAAGAGGTGAATGGTATTCTGGTGCAGCTTCCTCTGCCAAAGCACATTGATGAGAATGCAGTGATTCGCGCCATTGATCCGAAAAAGGATGTGGATGGTTTTCATCCCCAGAGCGTTGGGGCACTCTGCATTGGACAGCCGGGTTTTGTATCCTGTACGCCTGCGGGTATCATCCAGCTTCTGAAACGGTCCGGCATAGAAATCGCTGGAAAAGAGTGCGTGGTAATCGGCAGGAGCAATATTGTCGGAAAACCCATGGCGCTTCTTCTGCTTCGGGAGAACGGCACAGTGACAGTGACCCATTCGAAAACAAAGGACTTGAAGGAAGTGACAAGGCGCGCCGATATTCTGGTGGCAGCGGTGGGAAAACCGAGAATGATTACGAGAGATTATGTGAAAAAAGGGGCGGTGGTGATTGATGTGGGAATCCATCGCAATGAAAACAATAAGCTCTGCGGCGATGTGGATTATGATGATGTGGCGCCCGTATGCAGCGCCATCACCCCTGTGCCGGGCGGCGTGGGACCGATGACTATTGCCATGCTTATGTATAATTGTATGCAGTCTGTGTTGATGAAGTAGGAGTGTCTAGAAAGAAAGGGACAGCTTATGAAATGTCCTAATTGCGGACATGAAATGCCGGACGATCATCTGCTCTGCGATCATTGCGGAGAGGAGATACAGATCGTTCCGGATTTCGAGCCTGAAATAGAAAACAGCATAACGGAGACGCTCTCTACGCTGGCTGCTCAGCAGGAAGAGCCGGATGTGACGGTCATAGAAGAGAAGGAGCCGGTATTTGTCGGCAGTAAGCACAAAAAAGGCCGGACGCTTCGGATCATTTTTACCTTTGGTATTTTGATTTTAGCGGCATTTGTTTCTTATTCTCTGTATTATTACCATATTCATACAGTGGAATATCAGATAAGCAGAGCTGAGTCATTGGCAGAGAGCGGTGCCTATGATCAGGCAATCGCCTGTTTGGAGGCAGCTTATAAAGAATATCCACAGGAGGCACAGATTCTCTTTTTGGAAGCAGATTATTATTATCTGCAGAAACAAGATGGGGCAGCACTGTCCGCTCTGATGAAAATTGTAGATAAGGAGCGCAGTCAGAGATATTCTGAGGAGGACGTGGAGGAGGCTTACGGGAAGATCGTTACCATCTATGCCAATCAGGAGGCGTATGGACAGATAAACGAGCTTCTCAGGAATTGTGAGAACGAGCGAGTGGTAAGCAGATTTCAGAGTTATCTTGCCATGGAACCAGAGTTTAGCTATGTGGAGGGCAGCTATGCGGAGGTGATTCCTCTCAAGCTGAGTTCCAATACATCAGGAACGATCTATTATACCATGGATGGTACGAAGCCGAATAAGAACAGCCAGGTTTATACGGCGCCGCTTTTTCTGGAGACAGGAGAATATACGATCAGTGCCTTTTTCGTAAATGACTATGGAATTGAAAGTGGAATTGTTACGAAATCCTATGTGATTAACCTTGCTGTTCCGAACGCTCCTGAAGTAGAGCTTTACAGCGGCGAGTACACAGAGGCGACAATGATTGCGGTGGAGACGGTGGAAGGCTGTAAGACTTACTACACGACTGACGAATCGGAGCCGACGGCGGACAGCGTACCCTACACGGGTCCCATCCCCATGCCTTTGGGAAAGACATTGTTTAAGTTTGTAAATATCAGTAGTGAGGGAATTGCAAGCGAGGTGACGACGAGGACCTTTACTTTACGGCTGAGAGGATCTATTTCTACGGAAAATGCAGTGACTAATCTGGTCAATCGCCTGATTGCCACCGGATATCTGCAGGATTCCTCCGGGCATAATCCGAGACAGAACGGGACCTTCAATTACCAGTTCAGCTCTGTGCTCAAGGTGGGGGAGGAAGACTATTACACCATCAATGAGTATTATGATGACGGCACGGGTATTTTAAGCCGCACGGACAAAGTCTTTCTGGTACAGGTTTACTCTGGTGATCCGGCACAGCTTGGCTATGATGAAAATGGGAATTTTGTGGCAAATCCGATCTAAGTATTGCAAAGTTAAAAAACATTAGATATTATTATACGCGATGGCAATGAGCAGTGCCAGACAAACGGCGCTGCGATAAACATAAATAACTCAAAAGGAGTGTTGAGATGTACAAGATCATAAAAGCAGAAGAACTTGCGGCGAACATCTATCTGATGGATGTGGAGGCGCCCCGTGTAGCAAAATCCTGTCAGCCGGGACAATTTGTTATCGTTCGAATGGATGAAGAAGGGGAGCGTATTCCTCTGACCATCTGTGACTACGATAGGGAAAAAGGAAGCATCACTATTGTATTTCAAGTGGTAGGCGCAGCTACGGAGAAGATGCGGTATTTAAAGACCGGTGACAGTTTCCATGACTTTGTGGGCCCTCTGGGATGTCCCTCTGAATTTGTGAATGAGGAGGAAGCGTCCCTGAAGCAGAAAAAAATTCTTTTTGTGGCGGGAGGATTGGGTACAGCGCCGGTTTATCCTCAGGTAAAGTGGCTGCATGAGAGAGGCATTGACGCGGATGTTATCATCGGCGCGAAGACGAAGGATCTGCTTATCATGGAGGAGGAGATGAAGGCAGCGGCTGGCAGTCTCTATGTCACAACCGACGACGGATCCTACGGCAGGAGCGGCATGGTAACCAAAGTGATTGAGGATCTGATAGAATCTGAAGGGAAAAAATACGATGTGTGCGTGGCCATAGGTCCTATGATTATGATGAAATTTGTCTGTCTGACCACGAAAAAATATGATCTGCCAACTGTTGTCAGCATGAATCCCATTATGGTGGACGGGACTGGTATGTGCGGCGCCTGCCGTCTGACTGTTGACGGTGAAGTAAAATTTGCCTGTGTGGACGGCCCTGAATTTGACGGCCATAAGGTAGATTTTGATCAGGCGATGAAACGTCAGCAGATGTACAAGACCAAAGAGGGAAGAGATTTCCTGAAGGCAAAAGAAGGCGCCACCCATCATGGCGGGTGCGGTAACTGCGGAGAGTGACACAGATTGAAAATTGAAATGAGGTAAATAAGATGGACGTACTAAAAAAAGTTCCTGTGAGAGAGCAGGATGCAAAGGAACGTGCGGCAAACTTTGCGGAGGTTTGCCTTGGCTATAATAAAGAAGAGGCAATGTGTGAGGCAGAACGCTGCATCAATTGTAAGAATGCACAGTGTATCAAAGGCTGTCCTGTCGCCATCAATATTCCGGGATTTATTGAGAAGGTAAAAGAGGGGGATATCGCTTCCGCATACCAGGTTATCAGCGAGGCTTCCGCCCTTCCCGCTGTCTGCGGCCGCGTCTGTCCTCAGGAGAGCCAGTGTGAGGGTAAGTGTATCCGCGGCATCAAGGGGGAGCCAGTATCCATTGGAAAACTGGAGCGTTTTGTTGCTGACTGGGCGAGAGAGAATGGCATAAAGCCAGAGGGCGCGAAAGAGAAGAAGGATAAAAAAGTGGCTGTCATCGGCTCTGGCCCGGCGGGTTTGACCTGTGCAGGAGATCTGGCCAAGATGGGCTATGAGGTGACGATTTTTGAAGCCCTTCACGAGCCTGGCGGTGTGCTTGTATATGGGATTCCGGAGTTCCGTCTGCCCAAACAGGCTGTAGTGGCAAAGGAAATCGAAAATGTGAAGAGTCTCGGTGTAAAGATAGAGACTAATGTGGTGGTCGGCAAGTCTGTCACCATTGATGAACTGCTGGAGGAGGAAGGGTTTGACGCTGTATTTATCGGTTCCGGTGCGGGGCTTCCGAAATTTATGGGCATTCCCGGTGAGCAGGCGCTGGGTGTATTTTCGGCCAACGAATATTTGACAAGAAGCAATCTGATGAAGGCCTTTGACGATTCTTCTAGTACGCCAATTATGCACGGTAAGAAAGTGGCTGTTGTGGGCGGCGGAAATGTGGCTATGGACGCTGCGAGAACGGCGCTTCGTCTGGGTGCCGAGGTGCATATCGTATACCGCAGGAGTGAAGAAGAGCTTCCCGCCCGTGTAGAGGAAGTGCATCATGCGAAGGAGGAAGGAATCATCTTTGATCTTCTGACGAATCCTACGGAAATTCTTGCGGACGAAAACGGCTGGGTTTCCGGTATCAGATGTGTACGCATGGAGCTGGGAGAGCCGGACGCTTCTGGAAGACGTCGTCCGGTGGTGATAGAAGGATCGGATTTTGTGATGGAGGTGGACACGGTGATTATGTCTTTGGGCACTTCTCCGAATCCGCTGATTTCTTCCACCACAAAGGGGCTTGAGGTGAACAAGCACAAATGTATCGTAGCGGAGGAGGAATACGGGGCGACCACAAAAGAAGGTGTCTATGCAGGTGGTGACGCGGTGACGGGGGCCGCTACTGTAATTTTAGCTATGGGTGCAGGTAAAGCGGCAGCGAAAGGAATTGACGAATATCTCTCCAAATAAAACTGCTATAAATAACAGGTCTGCCTGTCGGAACACGACGGGCAGATTCTTTTTTAGGAGACTGTGCCCGCATGTTCGATTTTTGGTGTAAATTATGAAATTCTTAATAATTTACAATGTACAATCTTTATAAGTCTAATTTATCATAGATGACAGAAAGGAATTATTCATTACAGATTTATCTGGAAGATAGAGACGAGAGACTTTAGAAAGGAATCGAGAGTTTATGAAATTGACTGATTCAGGCAATGATGAGAAGCAGGAAAAGCAGCCGGAGGGGATAGAAAATTTTCTACAGAAACCGATGATGACCAAAATTCTTCTGGGTATTATTGCGGTTCTTTTGATCTGTATTCTAGTTTTATTGAGTGTTATGACAGCAGGACGGAAAAAAGACAGTTCTGAAACATCGGATTTACAGCAGACCATTACGGATTATGCGAAGGAACAGCAGGAGTTTGGAGAGCAAGTGCTGAATGAAGAGGGTTCACCCACTAAGGATGAGGAAGAACAGGAAGAGGAAGAAAAGTCAAAGGAGGAAGACGAATCCACGGAGCATACAGAGGAAGCTGTTTCGGCGAAAGATGAGATGACAGCTGTTGTGGTTGACGTTGAAGACGAGAATGACGAGGCATACACGAAAGAGTTTATTCTGAAGGAAGCTTATCCCTTTTTTGCGGACAATGATCAGGATGCCATTTGGGACTTGGCTCACTTAAAGCGTTACGTCAAGCTTTCCAAGGGACTTGAGGGATCTGGAGAGTATTATTATCAAGGGGATGTGGACAGCGAGGGAAAACCTGATGGTACAGGTCTTGCCATTTATGAGAAGAACAGCTATTACTTCGGGGAGTGGAGTCACGGGGTAAGAAGCGGTAATGGAAGCTGGTTTCGCTTTTACATCAATCAGAAAACGAAGACCAATGCCATGGGTATCTATGCATCTCACAGCTATACGGGATCCTGGGCCAATAATTTGCCCAATGGCGACGGTGCCGAGCATTATGATGTAGATATCTCAAAGCTTGCACCTACTCAGGGAAAAGTGATACAGAATGTGATCGGGGTTTTTAAGGACGGCCTTTATGATGGCGATATGTATGCCAATACCGTGGACTATACCGGAAATGTGCAGGAGTGGGATGGTATTGCTCAAAAAGGGGTATTTACTTTATGGCGGGATATGAGTGCCATTGGAGAGTGTTCTGTCTGGCGTTATCGGGAAGACCATTCTATCTGTCTTGATATTGACAAGTCGGAAAACAAGAACCAGGGAATCAGGGAACTTCTAAAATAGTTGCAATTTATTGGAAATAATTATACAATATAGAAGTATAGATTCTTTTGTGTGCGGATTTCCAATTCGAAAGATAAGGAGGGGATGTCTATGCCCCAATATCAGAGCAGTGAAGCAAAGGCTGAGGATAATCGGACCTCGGCCTATACGCTTTTAGCGGTTGGCGGAAGCGGTTTTGTTGTCGTTCTGTTGGTTTTCTTTGATGTGATACCGCTTTATCGCAATTCCGGCATTACGAAATATCTGGTCTGCGGTGTTATGGGTGCCTTGTTTGTACTTTTTATCGTGTTTGGTTTTGTATCTATGAGAGATTCGAAACTGCTTTTAGTGAAGGCGAAATCAGAAAATTCCCTGCTCTCAGAGATTACCAAATGGTGTAAAGAAAATTTAGACACTGCCGTTATAGACGGAGAAATTCTGGATGATGGAGAAATTCTGGAGGATCTGACGGAAGAAGAAAAATACTACAGACGGACAGAGAAAATACGCGCGGCCATCGACGATAAGTTTATGAATCTGGACGAAGCTTTTGTGGATAACTTTGTAGATGGGTATTATCAGGAAATGTATGAAAATAACAATAATCACAGTGGGTAAACTGAAGGAGAATTTTTATCGTCAGGCGGTATCTGAGTACGGAAAGCGCTTGGGACGCTACTGTAAACTGGAAATTCATGAAGTGGAGGATGAAAAAACGCCGGAGGGGGCGTCTGCGGCGCAGTGTGATCAGATTCTCAAGAAAGAGGGGGAGCGCATTCTGCGGTTTTTGCCGGAGAACGCTTATGTGGTGACGCTGGAAATAGAAGGGCGCAAGTTTACCTCGGAGGCCTTTGCGGATCACATGAATCGTCTGGGAGTGAGTGGCATAAGCAGTATTTTCTTTGTAATCGGAGGCTCACTTGGTTTACATAATATTATAAAGAGACGGGCTGACCTGGCGGTTAGCTTTTCTGACATGACATTCCCGCACCAACTGATGCGGGTTATTTTGTTGGAACAGATTTACCGTGCGTATAGGATTATTAACAGGGAGCCGTATCATAAATAATCACTTAAACTCATATAGTATACCATGAGAAGAGAGAACAGACGACCGCCGTTTTCACCATTTCAGAAATCGAAAGAGCTTATTGTGGAATCATTGAAGCTTCCGAAGGATACTATGCTGGGAGCCGCCATTGTCACTATTACAGGAAACAGGGAGGCTTTTATTGAAAATTATAAGGGGATTTTGGAGTACACTACGGAGTCCATAGTTTTGCAGGGGAAGAATGCAAAAATCTGCTTCGAGGGAAGTTCCCTTTCCATTGATTATTATACCAATGAAGACATGAAAATAAGCGGAAAGATTGATTCACTTCGCTATATTTAAGCGCCTGGGGGAAATTCTATGCTTCATTGGATCCAGTATTTAAGAGGATATGTGGCAATCAAGGTATGGGGATATTCTGTAGAGCGTCTTTTAAATCTCTGCGGCAATCACGATGTTTTAGTGTGGAATATCGAAGATCATGGTGACTATCACACCATGCATATCAGCATACCTGGTTTTTTTGCCCTGAAGCCGCTCTTAAAGAAAACAGGAACAAGGGCGGCCGTTCTGGGAAAGTATGGCCTGCCTTTTTTTGTGGCAAAAATGTGGAAAAGAAAGATTTTTGTGGCTGGGTTATTATGCTGCATTCTGTTTTGGAGTCTGGCTTCGTGTTTTATATGGGACATCCGAATTGAGGGAAACTTTGCGCTGACAGAAGATGTGCTGCTCGATTATCTGGAGACACAGGGAGTGCACACAGCCATGAAAAAGAGCGAGCTGGACATTGAAAAACTGGAACACGCTTTGAGAGAAGATTATGATTTGATTACCTGGACTTCCGTACAGATGCAGGGGACCGCACTTTTGGTTCGTATCAAGGAAAATGATATGCCCGCTTACGATAACGGCGGGGAGACGAAAACGAAAGGCATGGATTTGGTGGCAGAAAAGGCAGGGGTTGTGACTTATATTATCACGAGAAGCGGAGTGCCGTTTGTTTCCTGTGGTGACAGCGTGGAGAAGGGGGATGTGCTTGTGAGCGGTGCGGTTCCCGTCTATAATGAGGATACCACCGTGCGCAGATACCAGTATGTGGAGGCGGATGCGGATATTATTCTGCGTTATGCCAGAAACCTTTCACTGGAGGAGTCCGTGTCCTATGATGAGAAAAGGTATACTGGAAGAATCATCGAAATTCCAGTGCTTGGGGCGGGAGAGAAAGAGATTTCTTTCCGTCTTTTTGACATTCCTTATGCGTTCTATGACACCAGTGAAGAAAAGAAGCAGGTACAACTATTAGACCACCTCTATCTGCCGGTCTACTATGGTAAAAAGACAGTGCAGGAGTATGAGATTACACAGAAAAAACATACTGATGAAGAGATGGAGGAGCTGCTGCAGGAGCGCTTTCGTAAAATAATCTCAACTTTAGAAGAAAAAGGGGTTCAAATTGCTAAAAAAGATGTTACAATAAAAAAGAATGATGAAAAATGGGTAATGCATGCCCATATGCAGCTCGAAGAATCAGCGTTGAAAACTGTTCCCACGGACGTGGAGCCTGTCGGCGAGGCCAAAGAGGAAACAGAGAACACAGGAACGGAAGAGTAAGTGCAGCAACGGGCTGTGGTTTTTGAAAGGCGAAGAATGGAATCGTTTACAGTCAGTATCAATGTGCCGGTGGAGCACATGCAGAATCTTTTCGGGGAGTTTGACTCCCATATCAAGCGGATCGAAAATGATCTCAAGGTGATGATTGTGGACCGCGACGGCGCGGTCAGAATATCCGGTGAGCGTGATGCTGTGGACCGGGCAGTCAGAATTGTAAATGAGCTTCTTCTTCTTTCAAAGAGAGGTACTGTTTTGGAGGAACAAAATGTGGATTATGCCATAGAGCTTGGCAAAGAGCATAAGGAGGACATGCTTCTTGCCATGGATAACGACTGTATCTGCCATACCGTAAATGGCAAACCAATTAAGCCAAAGACACTGGGACAAAAGCAGTATGTGGATGCGATACGTGACAAAATGATCGTCTTCGGGGTAGGACCTGCAGGTACAGGTAAGACCTATTTAGCCATGGCTATGGCTGTGACTGCTTTTAAAAATAACGAGGTGAGCCGTATTATTTTGACAAGACCTGCCATTGAGGCGGGGGAAAAGCTGGGATTTCTGCCAGGAGATCTGCAGAGCAAAGTAGATCCGTATCTCCGCCCGCTTTACGACGCACTTTATCAGATTATGGGAGCGGAGAGCTTTTCCAGAAATATGGAAAAAGGGCTGATCGAGGTGGCGCCTCTTGCATATATGAGGGGCCGCACTCTGGACAATGCTTACATTATACTGGATGAAGCGCAAAACACGACTCCGGCTCAGATGAAAATGTTTTTGACAAGAATCGGTTTCGGTTCCAAGGTGGTGGTTACCGGGGACGCCTCCCAGAAAGATCTGGCGCCGGATGTGAAATCGGGGCTTGACGTGGCTGTTAGGGTTCTTTCAAAAATTGAGGATATTGCCTTTTGTAGTTTGACCAGCAGGGATGTCGTGAGACATCCTCTCGTTCAGAAAATTGTGAAAGCTTACGACGATTATGAGTCGAGAGAGAAAAGGCGCAGTGAGCAAAAATCAGGGAACAGGAATTACAGGCGTGGAAAATAATAATAACAGTCAGACAAATAATCTTATTATAAAGAGAATAGCAGTCTTTATGTTTATGTTTGCTCTGTCGGGTACGATTGCGTGGTTTGGCAGTGTATTCTACAATAACCAGACAGATCTGATGATAAGAAATGTAGTCATGATTCTGGCAGGAACTGGCATTGTCATTTTTTCCTATATTATGAGCGAAGTGCATGGTTTTTTTGTATACCGGAATGAAGGATGCTATGGAAGATTTACACTGACATATCTAATCAGTCTTCTGGTGTCAGTATTTCTGCCGTTTCTGCCAGTTACAGGATGGCCCTTTTTGGTGATTTTCGTTCTTCTTGGCGTTTTTTCAAACGGCATCACGGGGCTTGCCGCCGGGAGTCTGTGCCTGCTTTTGGCTGTGAACTTTGCCGGCTGTGATTATGCTGTTTTTTGGATGTATTTTATCAGCGGTATGGCAGGAATTTTGGTTTTTGCTACGCTCGACGAGGAATTTAAGGTGGGAATTCCGGTGATTATTTCCCTGTTGATTTTGGCCTTAAGTCTTACGGCCAATGTCATTCTCTTTTCGCAGGAAAAGCTCTCCGCTGCCCGGTTTATGATCCCGGGTATTAATCTGATGATCTGCTGCATCCTGCTTTTAGTCAGCTTGAAGATGGTCAGTTCCATAGTGATTCATCGATATAGGGACAGATATATGGAGATCAATGATCCAGAGTGTCCGCTTTTGGTTCAGCTCAAGGAATTTTCCAAGGAGGAATATTATCACGCTATACACACGGCATATCTGGCAGATAAAGTTGCCAGAAGTCTGGGAATTGATGACGCAGCGGTGAAGGCGTGCGGCTATTATAACAGAATCGGGAAACTAAAGGGAGAGAATACATGGGAGAATATATCGTCCATCTGCGACAAATATCATTTTCCGCCGAAGACAAGGCAGATATTGCAGGAATATGTGGATCCCGATGTGAAGATGGTTTCCAAGGAAGCGATTGTTGTTTTGCTTGCAGACTGTATCGTGTCTTCTGTTCTCTATCTATTTTCTAAAAATCCAAAAGCGGAATTGAACTATGAGCAGTTGATTGATACTGTCTTTAAAAAAGAATTTGAGACGGATGAGCTTTGGGGCAACGAAATCTCACTGGCTCAGCTGTGTACTATGAAGAAAATATTTATCCAGGAGAAGCTTTACTATGACTTCCTTCGTTGAAAATGAAACCACACAGACTTTTTCTTTCGATATCAAAGAGATTCTTGACCGCATTATGGAGGAAGTCTTGGATACTGAAAATTGTCCTTACGAGGCGTCTGTCAGTCTTCTTTTGACGGATGGGGCAGGTATCAGGGAATACAATAAAAATTACAGAGACACAGATGCGGAGACTGATGTGCTTTCCTTTCCTAATCTGGAATTTGAGACGCCGGGAGATTTTTCTAATGTGGAAGAGTGTGCGGCGGACTGTTTCGATCCGGACAGCGGTGAATTGGTATTAGGGGATATCATCCTTAATGTATCCCGGGTGAAAGAGCAAGCCATCGAGTATGGGCATAGTGAATTGCGGGAAGCTGCTTTTCTAATTGCCCACAGTCTTTTTCATTTGTGTGGTTACGATCACATGGAAGCCGGGGAGGCGGCTGTTATGGAGGCGAAGCAGGAAGCTGTACTTTGGAGGCTCTCCATCACGCGGGAACGGTAAATGTCAGAATACTGAGGCTAATGATAAATATGCAATGGATGATAAAGACTTTAAAAAATAAGATTGTCTTCTCAGCGGGGATCCTATCTTACATGATTCTTCTTTTTATGCGGATTCCGTTGTCTCGTTTTATAGGGGACGAGGGTGTCGGACTTTTTGCCCCGGCTTTTGAAATTTTCTTGTTGACTACTTTAGTCACTTCTTACGGAATGACACGAGCTGTGGCGGGAATGATTCGCTACAGAGTAAAAAGAGAGCGATTTCGGAATGCAAAAAAGATTTTTCGGACAGCTCTTGCCATGAATCTCTTTTTAGGTATTTTTATAGCACTTTTTATAGTGTTTTTTTCCTCGTGGATTGCTGATGTGCTGGTTCTTGAGCAGTTGAGCCGTATGGCAGTTCTGGCGGCGGCACCTGCTGTTTTCTTGGCATCCATAGTGGGGGTTCTCAGAGGATACTTTAACGGTTATGGGATGGGTGTGCTGACTGCCCATTCCCAATATTTGGAAAAGGCGGTTATGTTGGCAGGAGCTGTTCTCTGTGGCAGGGCATTCTGCGGCTACGGGGAGAAGGTGTCGGCACTCTTACAGGTGGAAGCGCATACGTACGCATTTGGCGCGCTTGGTGCGATGGTGGGGGTTATGCTTTCGCAGGTGATTGCCCTGCTGCATTTGCTGCTGCTTTATGTGATTTATGCAGGGACGTTAAAAGGCCGCCCTGGTCAGGATAACAGCAGGCGTACAGAGACACGGTTTGAGATTCAGCGCATGTTGATTATAAACATGGTGCCTTTGGCGGTGACGGTGGTGCTCTCCAACCTGTTTATGCTCGTAGACCAGCGTTTCTTAAATTATTGCATGAATGTGACAGAACAGGGAAATGTGCGCACAGCGACGTGGGGAGCCTACTACGGAAAGTTTGCATCTCTTGTCGGCCTGGGTGCGGCTTTTTCCTGCCTTTTTGTGCATGTGCTGACCGGTAAGATTTGCAGCGCTTATGAAAGGGATGAGTATCGTGATATGCGGGAAAAGATGGGCAGGGCGGTACGAACTGCTTCCATGGCTGCTTTTCCGACGGCTGTTTATCTAGCAGTTCTAGCACAGCCGTTTTCAACCTTGTGTTATGGGAAGGCGGTTTCAAGGGTATCTTCTCTTACAGGATGGCTGCAAAAGGGGGCCGTTTTAGTGGTATTGTTTGTATTTTGTTTCCTCTTTGGTCAGGTTATGTATAAGCTTCGTATGGTGCGGGAACTCTTTTTAGCGGCGGCGGCTTCCTTTGCGATTCACTTGGCAGCGGCCTATTTTATGACACAGCGCGCTCATATGGGTGTGGATGGCCTGCTTAGCGCGTTATTGCTGTTTTTCGGCATTTACCTGGCAGGAAGTTTTGTCCTTCTGAATAAAAGAATAAAATGTCAGCTGGATTGGATGAGAGGGGTATTATTTCCCTTGGCGGCGGCAGCTGTCTCGGGACTAATTGTATATCTGTTGAACAGGCTGCTGTTTACCTCTGCAGGGGCGGTGTTTACCATTTTGACTGCCCTGCCTATTGGACTGTTTATCTATATCTTTTTGCTGATGGTTCTGCGGGTGATCGGGGAAGCGGAACTGCAGGATATGCCGCTTGGTTTTCTGTTTATTCTCATTGGCAGGAATATTGGCATTTTGTAACTGTTCAGAGGATGGCTCTGATCGTCTGCATTAATTGTTGCGGATTCTGCATAAAAATTACAAATTGGCTGATACTGATTACAGGAAATCCGACAGGAGAGGTTTAAAACGGAATGAAGCTTGTAAAACGTATCAGTCTTTTTATGACATTGTCTATGGTTATGTTTGGCTTGGGCGGCTGGGGTGCATTGAAAGCGGAGGATTTTTTTTATCCAAACAGATACCGGCATGAGGCGGCGAAAGCGCCGTCTGTGCCTTCGCAACAGTCTCAGATTCTTTTGAAGCCGCAGACGGCAGGTATTGAGGAAGAGGAACAGGTGATTGAGGCTGCAGCGGCGGATGAGCCTGTGGTGACTGCGGACACTTTGTATTTGGTGGAACAGGTAGATTTGTCGAAAGGAACGGTGACAGAGAAGGAAGAGACGGTTCCTGTTATGTATATCGGTTTAAACAGGGAAGAGCTGTTGGAGGCGCTTTCCGCTTACGGGGATAATCCTCCCCTCACAGAATTAGAACAAGGTTTCGAAACTATAGAGCTCACTGCTTTTTCTAAGGATCGGGTAGCAGTCTGTAAATATTATAAAGTAAAAGAACCAGAAGGCTTTTATTTAATGGTAGCTGATCATTTTATTGTAGTTTATGAGGAGGATAGAAGCACACTCTATATGAATACAGATATTCTCTTGGAAAGGCTTCCCGATTCTCTGCAGAGAGAGATTATGGCTGGAAAACATGTGGCAAGTGAAGAGGAGCTGTATCTGTTTCTGGAATCCTATTCAAGTTAATTTATTTCCGACGTGTGTCATCGCTAAACTGTTGTGACAGGGGGCGTGGAGGATGCAGTTTTGGAACAGAAGGACAGGGAGTGACAAAAGATGGGCAGGAACGTAGTTGTAATCGGCGGCGGCGCAGCGGGTATGATGGCTGCGGTACAGGCCGCTTGGACCGGAGCGGCTGTTGTCTTATATGAGAAAAATGACAGGGTCGGGAAAAAAATACTCTCTACGGGAAATGGCAGATGTAATTTTTCCAATGAGATAATGGGTGCACAGTTTTATCATGGAAGCGGAATTGTTTTGTTGGAAGCAGTGCTTGCGGAGTTTGGGGTGGAGCAGAGCAGGGCTTTTTTCGAGTCACTGGGAATGCGGGTACGGAGTCGGGAGGGGTATTTATATCCAGCCAGTGACCAGGCTTCTACGGTGCTGGATCTTCTGCGCTATGAAATGAGACGAAAGAATATTGCAGTACATACGGGAAAAAACGTGCAGAATCTCGCATATAAAGAAGGAAAATTTGTGGTGAACAGTGAAGAGAAATACTATGATGCCGCTATTCTTTGCTGCGGAGGCTGCGCCGCTCCCCATACAGGGTCTGACGGGAGCGGGTTTGGACTGGCAAAACGATTGGGTCATCATATTGTTCCGACGGTGCCTGCACTGACAGCTCTTCGTTGTAAAGAAAAATTCTATAAGCAGGTGGCGGGAGTGCGTTGTGACGCGCGTCTTACGCTTAAGGTGGATGGAAATACAATATGCCGGGAAAGAGGGGAGCTGCAGTTGACTGATTATGGCCTTTCCGGTATACCGGCTTTCCAGATGAGCCGCCATGTCTCGTATGCTCTGAAGAAAAAGAGAAAAGTCACAGTCACGGTTTCCTTTCTTCCCGATTTTGATGAGGCGGTTTGTGAGGCTTTTTTTCGCGCCCGCATGAAGGATCACGGAGACGATGAGATGGACGTGTTTCTGACTGGGATAGTCAACAAAAAAATAAGCCAGCTCTTGTGCAGACTTGCAGGTATTCGGGAGACAGAGCGGGCGAATGAGATCAGTGCGCCGGCTTTTGAGCGTCTGCTGCGGCTTTTCTGTGAGATGGAAACAGTTGTGATTGGAACCAATGGTTTCGATAAAGCGCAGGTGAGCGCAGGAGGGATAGACTGCAATGAAGTGACCAAGCGCCTTATGTCAAAAAAATGTCCTGGGCTTTATTTTGCGGGAGAGATTCTTGATATTGACGGTCTCTGCGGCGGCTACAATCTGCAGTGGGCCTGGAGCAGCGGAGCGGCAGCGGGACGCGCGGCAGCTCTCGAAAATGAGGAAACGGTATAAAATCACAGAGAAATGAGGAAATATGATTCGCATTAATCAGCTAAAATTATCGCCAGACTGTGTGGAACCAGAGGCATTGCTTAGAAAAAAGGCGGCAAAACTTTTGAGGATATCTCCGTTGGAGATTTCGACTCTGACTATTTTCCGAAAATCTTTAGATGCCAGAAAAAAACCAGAAATTTTCGCGGTATACACGGTGGATGTGAAGACGGCGGACGAAAAAAAGATACGAAAGAGGATCGGAAATGGAGGTGGGCAGATACAGTTTGTGGAAGAAACGCCATATGTTTTCCCGAAAATTGAGACAAACCTGTTAGCTGACAGACCTGTTATTGTGGGTTTCGGCCCGGCGGGACTTTTTTGCGGCTATATGCTGGCAAAAGCCGGATATCGTCCACTGATATTGGAGCGGGGTAGAGAGATACATAAAAGAAAAGGAGATGTGGAGCGGTTCTGGCGAGAAGGTGTTCTCAACCCTGCCTCCAATGTGCAGTTTGGCGAAGGCGGTGCAGGTGCTTTTTCGGATGGAAAGCTGAACACATCGATAAAAGATTCACAAGGCAGGATTCGTGAGACGCTTCGCATATTTGTGGAGGCTGGTGCGCCAGAGGCGATTCTCTATGAGGCAAAGCCTCACATCGGAACAGATATTTTGACGGAAGTGGTCTCGAACCTACGGAAAAAAATTATGGAATGGGGCGGTGAGGTGCGTTTTGAGTCCCAGGTGACAGCGCTTCTTTTGGAGAATGGACACATACGGGGCGTGGAGGTACACGGGGAGCAGATCAAAAGCGATGCTGTGATTTTGGCTGTCGGCCACAGTGCAAGAGATACTTTTCGGATGCTTGCCGATCTGCATGTGCCTATGGAGGCAAAAGCTTTTGCGGTTGGGCTTCGTATGGAACATCCCCGGGAAATGATCGACAGACTGCAGTATGGAAAGACTGCCTTGTCTCTTCCGGCGGCTGCTTACAAGGTGACGGCGAAAACGTTCGCGGGCAGAGGGGTATATTCTTTCTGCATGTGTCCGGGCGGCTATGTGGTAAATGCCTCCTCGGAGCCTGGGCGGACGGCGGTGAACGGCATGAGCTACAGTGGGCGAAATGGTGCAAACAGCAACAGTGCTTTGATCGTTACCGTATCCCCCAATGACTATGGCGGCGCCGGCCCCCTTGCGGGGATTGCATTCCAGAGGAGATTGGAGGAGCGGGCCTATGAGATCGGACAGGGAGCAGTGCCGGTGGAGCGGTATGGAGATTTTTGCAGTGCAGTTTATTCAAAAGACAGCAGAGCAGCAGCTTTATTAAATCGGAAAGAAGGAGATGTTTTGCCACGGAGCGGCCTGTGCGGACAGTATCCGGATTTTTTGCCTGCCATCATGGGCGCTTGGAAGTATGCGCCAGTGCATACCATTCTACCGGATTTTCTGAATACGGCGTTGGCAGAGGGAATAGACATGATTGGTCAGAAAATGCCCGGTTTTGCCGATGGGGACGCATTCCTATCAGGGGTGGAGAGCAGAACTTCGTCCCCAGTAAGAATTTTGCGGGATGAGACGGGACAATCCGCTGTAAAAGGACTGTATCCCTGCGGGGAGGGTGCTGGTTATGCGGGCGGCATTACGTCTGCGGCTATGGATGGTATTCTGATTGCGGAGAAGGTTGCGTCAGTTTACGGTGGTGTGGTAAGATATCCACGAAAATAATGTGCAGAAGTGAGGATAGTGTGAAAAATGACAGACAGAAAAGCCCTTATGGCAGATAAAAAGAGAATTGTTGTAAAGATCGGTTCCTCCTCTTTACAGCATAAGGAGACGGGGGATCTGGATTACACAAAGCTGGATGTGCTTGTGCGGGAGTTGTGTAATTTGAGAAATATGGGAAAAGATGTAGTGCTGGTCACTTCCGGTGCTATCGCCGTAGGGAAGAAAGCTATACTTATGAAAGAGCATGATGACGACGATCCCATCGCTGTAAAGCAAGCCTGTGCCGCAGTAGGACAGGCAAGGCTAATGATGATTTACCAGAAAATCTTTGCTGAGTACAATCAGGTGGCAGCGCAGATTCTGATGACGAAAAATACAATTGTGGATAATCTGAATCGCTATAATGCCCAGAATACTTTTTCAGAGCTGTTTAAGCTGGGTGTGATTCCCATTGTGAATGAGAATGACACAGTGGCCACCTATGAGATTGAGATCGGCGACAACGATACGCTCTCGGCGATTGTGGCTTCGCTGGTGGAGGCGGATGCGCTTCTTCTGTTGTCGGATATTGACGGCCTCTACACAGATGATCCGAGGACAAACCCGGATGTCAAGTATATTGAGGTGGTGGAAGAGCTGACGGAGGAGCTGATGAATATGGGAAAGGCCTCCACGGGAAGCAGTGTGGGAACGGGAGGCATGACTACCAAGCTGCAGGCTGCCAAAATCGCCAGCAGCACCGGAGTGGATATGGTTATCGCTAACAGCAGCGATATCAAGGTGATTCATCGTATTTTAAGCGGGCAGAATATCGGGACTTTGTTTCTTGCCCACAAAGATGAACGGTTTGACCTGCCATTATATGTACAGCGCATGCATCTGGGTGAGAAGAGTTTCTAAGTTTGTAAAGCGGCATTTTTATAGGTAACGACATTGGAAATTTGTTATGTCGTTACCTATACAAGGAAAGGATCCTATATGAATGTGGAGCAAATGATACAGAGAATTAATGAGTTATATCACAAGTCGCAGGCGGAGGGGCTTACGGCAGCGGAGAAGGAAGAGCAGACAACTTTGCGGCAGGCCTATGTGGCAAATGTGCGGGCGAATTTAAGAGGACAGCTCGACAATATCTCTATTGTGGAAAAAGATGGCAGTATCACGAATCTCGGTGAGAAACATGGAAAAAGCAATTGAAAAGAAACGATTCCGCCGGATGGCTTTGGCCAGACGGGACAGTCTTTTGGCACAGGAGCGCGAAGCATACAGTGAGATAATCGTTAAAAAATTGACAACCCTTCCCTGCTATAGACAGGCAGAGGCGGTTCTTACATATATCAATTTTCGGAGCGAAGTTGATACACTTTTCTTGTTGGAACAGTCTTTTGCAGATAAAAAGTTGGTGTTTGCACCGAAGGTTTCAGGCAGGGAAATGGAATTTTTTCAGATTTTTGGTGAGAAAGATTTGATAGAGGGGTATCACGGTATACGGGAACCGAAAGAGGGGAAATCATACACCGACTGGGTCAGTCAGTGCAAAGCGCTAGAAAAAAGGATGGTTTTGATTTGTCTGCCCGGTGCTGCGTTTGACAGAAAAGGCCATAGGATCGGCTATGGGGGTGGATTTTATGACAGATATCTAAGCGGGCTTCCGAAAACGGTATCCCCTCAAATTACTACAGCTACACTGGCTTTCAACTGTCAGATTTTTGAAGAGATTCCCTGGGAACTGCATGATATTTGTCCTGAAAAAATAATTACCGAGGTGGAAATCATTTGAAAGCTGGGATGAAGCGGGTGTTTAGGTTTGGGTAATTGAGAACAGAAAGGAGCTTGGTACAAATTATGGAAAATGTAGAAATTCAAACATATTTAGCTTCCCTTGGCGAAAGAGCGGCGGCGGCAAAGACAGTTTTGCAAAGTCTCGATTCAGAACAAAAGAATCGGGCTCTTAGACGGGCGGCAGAGGCACTTATTGAGAGGACAGACAGACTGATCTTAGCCAATGAACTGGATTATGAGAAAGCGCAGAATGCCGGTATGACAGAGGGCCTTTTAGACAGACTGAGATTGACGCCCGAACGGATTAAGGCGATGTCGGAAGGCCTTGTGCAGATCGCCAAACTGCCCGACCCCGTGGGAGAGGTGATGGAGCAGTTTGACAGGCCAAATGGTCTGCATATTGAAAAAGTACGTGTCCCCATGGGCGTTATCGGCATCATCTATGAAGCACGGCCAAACGTGACTGCGGATGCTTTTGGACTGTGCTTCAAGACGGGAAATGCAGTGATTTTAAAGGGCGGCAGGGATGCTTTTTATTCCAATCAGGCTGTCACCGAGGTGATACGGGATGCTCTCACCGAGATGAATATTCCGGCGGATGCTGTTTTGCTGATTGAGAATAACGACAGAGTGGTGACCACAGCCTTTATGAAGTTGAAGGAGTATGTGGATTTGCTGATTCCAAGGGGCGGTGCGGGGCTGATCCGCTCTGTGGTGGAAAACAGCACAATTCCTGTGATTGAAACAGGTACAGGGAACTGTCATATTTTTATAGATGAGACGGCGGATCCTGCAAAAATCATTCCAATCGTCATCAATGCAAAGACACAGCGGATCGGCGTATGCAATGCCTGCGAGTCTCTTCTAGTGCACAAGAAAATAGCGGATCGGATTTTGCCGGCTCTTGGGAAGGCTCTTTTAGAAAAACAGGTGGAAATCCGTGGAGATGCGGTTGTACAGGAGCAGATTCCGGAGGCGCACGCCGCTTCTGAGGAGGATTATGGAAGAGAATACCTGGATCTGATTCTCTCTGTGAAAACCGTAGATTCTCTGGAGGAGGCAATTGCTCATATCAATAAATACAATACGGGCCATTCTGATGCAATTTTAACGGAGAATCCGGAAAATGCGAAGGAATTTCTGCGCAGGGTAGATTCCGCCTGTGTTTATGTGAATGCTTCCACCCGCTTCACGGATGGATTTGAGTTTGGCTTTGGCGCGGAGATTGGCATCAGCACGCAAAAGCTTCATGCCAGAGGCCCGATGGGGCTTAAGGAGCTGACTTCGTATAAATATCAGATTACCGGACAAGGACAGATACGTCCATAATTTTGAAGCCCGTTTACAAAACGGGAAAGCCGGATTGCAATGGCTCCAGCAGAACAATTTGCGCAAAATGGAATACAATTTGCGAAAAATATTTACATTTCACGCTTTTCTTATTTATAAATCTCTTAATATATGATAGTATTAAATACAAACTATTTATTATATAGGTGGTTATTGTCCGACAGTTGGCCCAATATTTGCCATCTATGTGATAATAGCAGTAAGGGGGAGATTTATGAGACAGGAGAAGGTGATGATGAAAAAACAAAAGAAATTGGGAGTGCTGGCGCAGCTTGTGATGCTTTGCGTGATTCCGCTGGTTATCATGGTTGCGTCCGTCACTGTGTATTCCATCAGTACAATGAGAGACATGGTGAAGAATTCTACGATGGAAGGATTGGCTAATCTCTGTCAAAGCGTTTTTGCTGCCTATGAAGCACTGGATCCCGGCGCTTATTATATGGAGGGAGAGGCCCTCTATAAAGGAGATTACTGCATTTCAGATCATGTGGATGTGATTGATGGCTTCGTGGAGGACAGTGCCGCAGATGTGACGATCTTTTATGGAGATACCCGGCGTGCGACATCTCTTCGGGACAAGAATACGGGAGAGCGCATCCTCGGAACGAAGGCCTCTGACACAGTGATCCAGACAGTTTTGAATGAAGGAAAAACCTATGAGGCGGACGATGTCACAATCAACGGAGAAACCTACTATGCTTTTTATATGCCGGCTTTTGACAGCAGCGGCAAGTGTGTGGGTATGGTGTTTGCAGGACAGCCGGCCACTGAGGCGCAGAGTGAAATTAACAAAAAATCATTAATGATTCTTGGCGTCGGCACGCTGATCCTTTTGATTGCTCTGGCTATCTGTGTGAAAATTGCAAGCGCAATCGCAAGAGTGATTATCCAGACGGAAGAACTGCTGTCTTCTCTGGCAGAGGGCGATTTGGATCTGGAGGTCAATCAGCGGATTCTGAAACGCAGCGATGAAATAGGCGTTATGGGGCATGCGGTTCAGAGACTGCTTAAAAAGCTGCAGGATACGATCGGCAGCATTAAGAAGAATACAGAGGCGCTGATGAAACAGGGAGATAATCTGGAGACTATGGCTTCTCAGACTTCTAACACGGCAGATGAGATCGGCAGTGCGGTGGAGGATATTTCCAAGGGAGCAGTCAATATGGCGGAAGATATTGAGTCTGCCACAGGACAGATTGCCAATATGGGCGCTATCATTGAGAAAATTGTGGACAGTGTCAGAGAACTGGATGATATTGCTGAGCAGATGCATGCGGCGGATGTGGAATCATCCAAAATTATCAACGAGCTGAGCGTGTCCAATGACAGAACCACGGAGGCGGTCAAGAAGATCGAAGTTTCTGTACATACCACAAATGAGTCTGTTACAAGAATTCAGGATGCGGTTAATCTCATTGCATCCATCGCCAGCGAGACAAGTCTGCTTGCTCTGAATGCAAGTATTGAAGCTGCGAGAGCCGGGGAGGCCGGAAGAGGTTTCGCGGTGGTGGCTACACAGATTTCAAAGCTGTCAGAGGATTCTGCTCAGTCTACTAAGACAATTGAGGACATCATTCATCAGCTGACGGTTGACTCGGAGGCTTCTGTGCAGATTATGAAGGAGGTAAACGGGATTGTCGAGGAGCAGCAGCGGAAGCTGGAACAGACCAAGGAGAAGTTTGGCGAAGTAAGCGAAGGCATTGAAAGATCCAGAAAGGAAACCGGCTTGATCACTGACCAGACACAGGCCTGCGATAATGCGCGGGGAAAAGTCGTAGACGTGATTCAGAGTTTGTCCGCTGTATCCCAGGAGAATGCAGCTTCTACAGAGGAGACAAACGCTTCTATGGAGGAGTTGAATGCTACCATTAATCTTCTTGCATCAGCAGCCGGTGAACTGCAGGAGATGGCCAAGACGCTGGAAAGAGACGTTTCTTTTTTCAGTATATAATACCGATGATTGTTAAGGGAGACCGGAGTTCTGGTCTCCTTTTCCTTTAGGATTTTTTCATGTAGAAAGCGAAAAAGATTCTCCTTGACATCCTATGTATAAAATATTATAATATGAACAAATAAACATATGTTAAACTGAACTGAGAAAGGAGATTGTCTGTGAAAGAGGCTTGCACGATGGAAGAAGCGGGTGCACTTTCTGAACTTTTTAAAATATTCGGGGATCCTACCCGAATCAGAATATTATGTGCTATGCTTGATGCGGAGCTCTGCGTCAATGATATTGCCGGTCTTTTGCAGATGAGTCAGTCATCGGTTAGTCACCAGCTGCGGATTTTAAAAACTTCTAAATTGGTGAAAAGCCGCAGGGACGGGAAGTCTGTTTTTTATTCGCTGGATGACGAACATGTACACTCTATTCTCAGTATGGGCATGGAACACATAATGGAGGGAGAGCAGGGTGAAAATGACAAAAACTTACAAAATTGAGGTAGATTGTGCTAACTGCGCGGAGAAGATGCAGGCGGCGGCAGAGAAGACAGAGGGTGTCGCGGCGGCGACAGTAAGCTTTATGACCCAGAAGATGAAAGTGGAGTTCGCAGAAGGTGCAAATGAGAAGGATGTTATGAATCAAGTGCGGAAGGCTTGCAAGAAGGTGGAACCGGATTGTGAGATTGCACTGTAGACTTTTTTACAATTAAAACGAAATGAGATAGGGTCGGACAAAAGTCCGGCTCTTTTTTCACCTGCTTTTTCCATAAAGAAAAGGTTGACGAAATTGGTGGAAATCAGTACTATGTTTAAATAGGGTTTTTTGAATTTGATGCATTCGGAGGAAATCAGTTTTGAAAAAATACAAGATTATAGGTATCTGTCTGTTTTTCACACTTTTGCTAACGGCCTGTGGCGAGAATGAGGAGCTGACAGCCTATCAGGAGGATATGAATACGTTTTTCGAGCGTGCAGCGGAATATAACGACAAGATGAACGCCATCGACCGCTCTTCCGACACTGCCGTTATCGAGCTGCTTGGCTATCTGGATGCTTTTGCCGAGGACATTGAGTGGATGGCTGGGTTGGAGGTACCAGAACAGTTCTCGGCGGTGGAAAGTTTGGCTGACGAGGCGGATGAGAATATGAAGGAGGCTGTGGCTCTCTACCATACGGCCTACGAGGGGAATTCGTATGATGAGGGCTCGGCACAGGCGGCCGGAGAGTACTACGATCGTACCAATATCCGCCTTCAATATATCATTACCATTCTGCACGGAGAGATTCCCGAGGGAGAAGGTGTGATTTATACGGAGGAAAATGCCATTCTGGGTGGCGGCTATCTGAATAAAGACGAGGAGGAAAATAAGGACGAAGAGTCTGCAGAGGAGGATAAGCAGGATCAGGATGCAGAGGAGGATGTACCGGACGACAATTTTGACACGGACGATACGGTTTTCTATGTGGATCCTTCTGAAGAATAATGTGAGAAGAGAATGCCCGAGAACGGCATGATATGTGTTGCGGGAAATGTTGGGAGACAAGCTATGAATAAACAGGAATTTCAGGCACTGATAAAAGATACGCCCATCTTTCTGGATGGGGCGACAGGTTCCAACTTGCAGAAGCGGGGTATGCCGACGGGGGTATGTCCAGAAAAATGGATTTTGGAACACCGGCAGGTTATGATAGGGTTGCAGCGGGAGTTTGTTGACTGCGGGAGTCAAATTGTCTATGCGCCTACTTTCACAGCCAACCGGATTAAGCTGAAAGAGTACGGCCTAGAGGGGAACATTCGGGAGATGAACCATGCGCTTGTAGCGCTGTCTAAAGAAGCTGTGGCTGGAAAGGCTTTTGTGGCCGGTGACTTGACTATGACGGGAGAACAGCTTGCTCCCATGGGGAAGCTGGATTTTGAGGAATTGGTGGATGTCTATAAGGAGCAGATCCAGTATCTTGTGGAGGCAGGCGTGGATCTGCTTATTGTAGAGACTATGATGAGTCTGCAGGAGACCCGGGCGGCGGTG
Source organism: Lachnospiraceae bacterium UBA7060 (assembly GCA_002493835.1). Classification (GTDB taxonomy): domain Bacteria; phylum Bacillota; class Clostridia; order Lachnospirales; family Lachnospiraceae; genus UBA3282. The sequence goes on from DLAA01000044.1 coordinate 39,090, forward strand.
ATTGCGGTCAAAGAGGTCTGTGATCTGGCGGTGATGGCGACGCTCACCTTCGAGTCTGATGGACGGACACTTTTTGGCACTGATGCGGCCACGGCGGCAGTGGTGTTAGAGAGTCTGGGCGTGGCGGCGGTCGGGACGAACTGTTCCACGGGTCCAGACAGGATGGTGGAGACTGTGCGCCGCATGGCAGAAGTGTCTACTATTCCGTTGATAGCCAAGCCCAATGCGGGGCTGCCGTCTTTGGATGCGGACGGCAATACGGTTTATGATATGGAAGCAGGAGAGTTTGCTTCCTGTATGCGGGATCTGGTTACAGCGGGTGCCAGTGTAGTAGGTGGATGCTGCGGCACTACGCCTGCCTATATCAGAGCTTTGAAGGAGTCTGTACAGGATATGCCCATCCTTCGGCGCGAAAAGCCCGGGAAGCGTTTTCTGACAAGCGAGCGGCAGACGGTTGCTTTCGGCCTGGAGGATCCCTTTATTGTGGTGGGAGAACGCATCAATCCCACCGGGAAAAAGAAGCTTCAGGCGGCCCTAAAAGAGGGTTCCATGGAGATGGTGGCGGAGTTTGCCGAGTCGCAGGAAGCCTGCGGGGCTGGAATTTTGGATGTTAACATGGGCATGAGCGGTATCGATGAAAAGGCTATGATGTTAAAGGCCATAGAGACAGTGAGCGGTGTCACAAGCCTGCCTTTGTCCATTGATTCCAGTCATGTGGATGTGCTGGAGTCGGCTCTTCGCAGATATCCAGGACGTGCGCTCATCAATTCCATATCTGGGGAATCAGCCAAGACGGATGCGCTTCTTGCCCTGGCAAAAAAATATGGCGCTATGTTTATTCTGCTTCCGCTCTCAGATGCGGGACTGCCGAAGGACCTCTTTGAAAAAACGGAAATCATAGAAATGATTCTGGAAAAAGCCCTCGCCCTTGGGATGGCGAAGGACGATATTGTGGTGGACGGTTTGGTGGCAACCGTTGGAGCTAACAAAAATGCGGCGATGGATACTCTCGAGACGATTCGTTACTGTAAAGAAAAAGGACTGGCGACTATCTGTGGTCTGTCAAATATTTCCTTTGGACTGCCGGAGAGAGGGTTTGTGAATACCGCCTTTCTCACCATGGCCATCCAGGAGGGACTCACCATGGCGATCGCCAATCCCTCACAGGAATTTTTGATGAGCTGCGCTTTTGCCTCTGATTTGCTTCTCAATAAAAAGGAGGCAGACATTCGCTATATTCAGCTGATGGATGCGCTGAGCCAAAAGCGGGAAGCCGCCGGGGTGACTGCACAGAAGGAGACGGGAATTCGGCTGAATGCCCCACAGAAAGAGTCGGCAGCCTTGTCTCCGAAGGAAAGACTCTATACTGATGTTCTAAAGGGAAAGCGGAAAGCTATTGTGGAGGACACTAAGGCTGCAATATCGGCGGGGTTCGTGGCAAAGATTCTTTTGGATGAGGCCCTTCTGCCAGCAATAAACGAGGTAGGAGAGCTGTTCGACAAGGGAAAATATTTTCTGCCTCAGCTCATTGCCAGCGCGGAGGCCATGAAAGCTTCCATCGAATATATGGAGCCTTTTCTTCTACAGGTGAATATCGGGGAGGAGATGCCTACGGTGGTGATCGCCACGGTGGAAGGAGATATCCATGATATTGGGAAAAATCTGGTGGCGCTGATGTTAAAGAACTATGGTTTTCATGTGATCGATCTTGGCAAGGACGTGCCGAAGGAGAAGATCATTGAGGCAGCAAAAGAGCACAATGCGCAAATGATTGCCCTCTCGGCGCTGATGACCACTACCATGCAGCAGATGAGGCATGTGATCGATTATGCGAAGCAGGAAAAAATGGATGCCAGGATCATCGTAGGCGGAGCGGTCATCACCGAGGAATATGCGAAAGAAATTGGAGCGGACGGCTATTCGAAGGATGCGGCGGATGCAGTGAAGCTGGCAAAAAAGCTTTTGGATGTGAAAGAAAAGAAAAAAGAGTGGAGAGGATAACTTATGATAGGTGCAGATGCAATTGTAAAATGTCTGGAGGCGGAGAATGTTGAGTATGTGTTTGGCTACCCAGGGGTGGCCATATGCCCCTTCTATAACAGTATTTTGGAGTCAGATATCCAAACAATCCTGATTCGAACGGAACAGAACGCGGCCCATGCGGCCAGCGGACTTGCCAGGGTTTCGGGGAAAGTCGGCGTGTGCGCCGTGACTTCGGGTCCAGGTGCGACCAACCTGATCACAGGTATTGCCACCGCTTTTGCGGACAGTATTCCGCTGGTATGTATTACCGGACAGGTAAACAGTGAGCTGCTCGGTTCTGATGTGTTTCAGGAGGCGGATATCACAGGTGCGGTGGAATCTTTTGTGAAGTACAGTTATCTGGTGAAAGATGCGGCAGATATTCCGCGCATCTTCAAGGAGGCTTTTCATCTTGCATCCACAGGGAGAAAAGGGCCTGTACTCATCGATATTCCCATCGACGTACAGAATGCACCTGTTGGGAAATTTAAGTATCCCGAAGAGGTGAATATGCGCACCTATAAACCTACGGTGAAGGGAAACATGGCGCAGATTAAAAAGGTCGTGAAGGAGTTGACCCATGCGAAAAGACCTCTCATCTGTGCAGGCGGCGGCGTACTCTTAAGTCAGGCCGAGGGAGCACTTCGGGCTTTCTCTGAGAAATACAGAATTCCCGTAGTCTCCACTATGATGGGGATCGGTGCTATGCCAACCGAACATCCCATGTATTACGGTATGGTAGGCAATAACGGCAAGCCCTATGCTAACCGCGCAATGAATGAGTCAGATCTGCTTCTCATGGTGGGAGCAAGGGTAGCGGATCGGGCTGTTAATCAGCCGGATTTAATTACCGAAAATAAAATTCTTGTCCACATTGACGTAGATCCGGCGGAGATCGGCAAAAACGTAGGCCCGGCCATTCCTCTTGTGGGAGATGCCAGACACATTTTTGAGGATATGGAAAGTGAGGAGTTTTCCTGTGAGCATGAAGAATGGATACGTGTGTTAAATACCTACCGCGATACCATGAAGCCTGTGCGCAGGCCCAATCCCGCCTATGTAGATCCAGCGGTTTTTATCTCCATGCTTTCCAGAGAGATGGACGATGACGCTGTCTATGTGGCAGATGTGGGGCAAAACCAGATCTGGTCCTGTGGTTATCATATTGTGAAAAAAGGTCGTTTTCTCACCACCGGCGGCATGGGTACCATGGGATATTCTATTCCGGCGGCTATGGGTGCGAAGTTGGCTGATAAAAAGCGTCAGGTAGTAGCTGTCTGCGGGGATGGTTCCTTCCAGATGTCCATGATGGAGCTTGCCACCATGCGGCAGTTTGGGGTGCCTGTCAAGATCGTTGTCCTGAAAAATAACTATCTCGGTATGGTACGGGAATTCCAGCATTATAATTATAAGGACAACTATTCTGTGGTGGATCTGTCTGGCAGCCCGGATTTAGAGAAGTTATCTGAGGCATTCGGCATTCGGTTTATGCGTCAGAAGACCATGGATGGGATACAGGAGACGATCAAAGCGTTTCTTGAAAAGGACGAGTCGGTGCTCTTGGAATGCTTGATTGATCCGATGGATCTTGTTAAGTAAAACATTTGACGGCGGCTGTCAAAATCCATGCACACAGAGATTTGGCCGGCCCCCTGTGCAAATAGATAAACGTAGAGATGCAGATTGAGAAAGCGACAGGCATAATTGAGAGGTGGAAGATGAAAAAAATATATTCTGTATTAGTAGAAAATCGATCTGGTGTACTCTGTAAAGTGGCCGGTCTGTTTTCCAGAAGGTGCTTTAACATTGAATCCCTGGCAGTGGGCGAGACAGAAGATGCATCGGTATCCCGCATGACCATTGTGAGCAGCGGAGATGAGAGAACCATTGAACAGATTGAGAAACAGCTCAATAAAAAGATCGACGTAATCAAAGTTAAAACCTTCGATGAACCTTCCAGCGTGAGCAGGGAGCTTATGCTGATGAAAGTAAAGTACAATAAAAATAACAGAAAGGACATTATGGAGACGTGCGATATCATGCATGCGGATATCGTGGACATGTCTCAGAATAACTTTATCATTCAAATTTGTGATACACCAGAGAGGGTAAGGCTCTTTATTAGTATGATGAAGGGAATCAGTATCGTGGAGATGGCCCGCACGGGAACTTTGGCGCTGCAGAAGTGCTTGGAGGCGGAGGAATAGAAGTGGTGGTCAAAAAAGTAACTGTTCCGGTTAAGGTGTGGTTACTTTTTTGAATGAAATTGTTATAATAGTTGAGAAGACAAATCGGCAAAGGGAAAGGGGATAGATGGAACCTATCTGGAATTTTTTTGAGAATATGAACGAACTAGTCTACGTTGCGGACGCAGACACCTATGAATTTATTTATATGAATCGGAAAGCGCTTTCCATCTGCGGCCTTACTTCACTGGAGCAGGCAAGAGGGAAGAAGTGTTACGAGGTGCTGCAGAATGCCTCAGCACCATGTGAGATTTGTAATAACAGAGAACTTGTCCCGGGACAGTTCAAGGAGTGGCGCTATTATAATCCTGTTTACGACAGGCACACGATGGTGAAAGATACAGTGATAGAATGGGAAGGCAGACGGCTGCGTATAGAGATTGCTGTAGACATCAGCGCAGATACGAGACAGAATGAGATTGTCCGCGACTATCAGGCCAGGGAGGCTCTGATCAATGAAGCGCTGCGGACGGCGCTGCAAGCTTCCGATCCGGAGATATCTTTAAAGATAGTGATTGAGTATCTTGGTAAAGCATTGGGCGGCGATCGAGTTTATATCTTTGAAAGAAACGAGGAGGGCGGCGATGACAACACTTATGAGTGGGTGGCTAGCGGCGTGAGCCCACAGAGGGAAAGTCTGCAGAATGTTCCGCCGGAAGTCTGTGAAGGGTGGTACCATATCTTCTCGGAAGACCGGTGTGTGGTGATCAAGGATATTGAAGATGTCAAGACCACGAATCCGCTCCAGTATGAGATATTGAAACGGCAGGATATCTCTTCTGTTACGGTGGTGCCGTTGTGTGATGACGGCAGAGTGATTGGTTTTTACGGAGTGGATAATCCTCCATCAGAGTCTTTGAACTATATCTCTAATATGCTGCAGATCATGGGGCATTTTATTGAATCCTTATTAAAAATGCGCAATTTGGTCAGAAATCTACAGCGGATGTCCTATCTGGATCAGCTCACGCAGATTGGAAACCGTTATGCCATGGTGAAGTATACAGAGGATATGCGTGCCAAGGAGAGTGTGGGAATCGTTTACGGTGATATTACAGGTCTGAAACGGGTAAATGACTTAGAAGGGCATACGGCGGGGGATCAATTGATCCTTTCTTCCTGTGTCTGTATGAAAGAGGTTTTTGGGGAAGTTGGGAAGCTATTTCGCATCGGTGGGGACGAGCTGCTGGCAATCTGCGCAGGCATCGAAGAGGCAGATTTTAAAGAGCGGTTTGAAAGGCTGAAAAAAGTTATGGAGAGGTCATCTGTCAATATGGCTGTGGGAGCCGATTGGAAAAGCGCTGGTACAGCTGAGATCAACGATATACTGGCAGCGGCGGAAGCGGAAATGTACAAGGATAAGGCGGCCTACTATCAGAGGTCCGGAGTAGATAGGAGAAGGTGACCACATGATATTGGGAGAAATAGATGAGGAGAGATGCGATAAGGCCATCTCTCCTTTCGTTTACTGCATTGTTTCTTCAAACGAAACACAAAGTTGACAAGATGAAACCACAGATTGGTGGTTTTTCCCTGTCGTCTGGAAGTAGGATGTTTGCAGGAGGTGGATCAGATGAAAAAATTGCAAACAGCTTTGACTGGGAGGTGTAAGAATGACATTGGGACAGAAACTAAAAATACTGTTAAAAGACAATGGTATGACACAGGAAGACTTGGCGGAGAGGCTGGACGTATCCCGACAGGCGGTGGGGAAATGGGTAAATGATAAGGGAATACCCGAAGTGGGAAAATTAGTGCAGATCAGCAACCTGTTCGGCGTGTCATTGGACTATCTGTTAAAGGAGAATTATGAGGTAAAAACTGTATTAAAAGGAGAATCCGTATCAAGCAGCGGCTATTATGTCAGTCAGGAGATGTTGGATGGATATTTATCATATAGCAGGCACAATGTAAATCAGATTGTGGGAGGAATCAGTCTTTTTATTCTGTCGAATGTTTTTGACTGTTTTGGTCAAACCAACGCGATCATGGCTTTGTTGTATTGGATTACGATGGCCGCAGGGATAATCATTGTCATCTGGCTTTTTTTGCAGACTAGACAGTATCAGGAGATTAAAAATGAACATCTTACCTTTGATGACAAGGTATTCGAGGCGTTTCAGAGTCAGAGGGAAAGCAGAAGAAAGAAATATGCGGTTATGATCATTGTGGGCGTGATGATTCTTCTGGCAAGTACTGAAATAGAACGGCTTATCATAATTGGGATGGGGCAGACAGCAGGCAATGTTTTTGGATGGGCGGCCGATACAGCATGGATGGCGCTTATTATCTGGGCAGGAATATCCATGCACATTGACAGCATTATCATGAAAAATGCGCAACATGCACCTGAAAGTGGTCACATGAGAAGATATCGCTGGATCTATATGGTTTTGCCGGTTACAGTGGCCGCGGTTTTGATCGGAGTGATATCAAACGCATGGAGTCCCTATGCACCTATCATCATTTTGTTTTGCTGCTTATTGGTTACAACGTGTAAATTGCTTATAGAAAGCAGGGGGGAGAGATAACCATGAAAAACAGGATAAAGACGGTTATCTGGATTGTGCTTGTACTGTGTATCTGCGCAGGATGTTCTGCACGGCAGGGAGAGAAATACACCAGAGAGGATTTGGATAATCTGGCTGAGATTAGAATATATGCGGCTGAGAATCAGGAACTGATAAAAACGGTAACGGATGAAGAACAGTTGTACCAATATAACCATTGTTCGATTTTTGACGGCTCGGACATAGAAGAACGTCAGGACGAATTGAAAAAGGACTTGGAGGGAGTAAAGGAACAATATTATTTGAGTGCATACAAGTATCCTGCTGCACGTTTTGGAGCAAAGGAACTGGAAGAAAATCATACCATTACACTATACGAGGATACCAATATTGTCAAAATGACCGTGGCAGAAGAAAGCATCAAGGCATTTTCCCTCCCGGAGGAATTTTTGACTTTCTACTATGAAATGTCCGAGGAGGAAATGAATTTTTATCGCACTTTCGTGGAATGACAGATCTGGTTAAGCAGGAACCTTTTATGGCGGGGCAGACGCGGACGGTCATTACACGAAAAAAACCGTTTGAGACAAGATAGAAAAGGCGCCGCGCCTCAAGCCGATATATATCCTATCAGCAGGAATTGATTTTTGAGTGTATCAGCAGGAAATCAAGCGCGAGCGAAGGGAGCATAACATGTTGTGGATCGCGGTGTGCGACGATGAAGTTAGGGAGTGCAGCAGAACAGCAGGAAAAATCAGAGGAATTTTAGACGAGATGAAAGTGTCCTGCACGATACGACAGTTTTACAGCGGACAGGAACTGTTGCGGTCACCGGAAAGCTTTGACATTATTTTTCTGGATATTATCATGAGTGATCTGGACGGTATGAGGACGGCACAGATGGTCAGGGAAAAGGCGTACGACAAACTGCTTGTCTTTATATCTGCCAGCCGTGATTATGTGTTTGATGCCTATGACGTGGAGGCATTCCAGTATCTGTTAAAACCGATTGAGAATAAAAAGCTGAAAAGCGTGCTGCTAAGAGCCGTCCGCAAAACGGAGGAAAGGTCGCAGGCATTTATCCTTGTCAGCAGGGACAGACAGAGCAAGAAGTTATTTTTGGACGATATCTTTTATTTCGAGATTAGAGGAAGAGTGATCGACGCCCACGGAACAGGAGGCATTTTCAGTTATTATGAGCAGATCGGCCTTCTGGAAAGAGAACTGTCGGGAAAGGGATTTTTCCGCTGCCATAAGAGCTATCTGGTCAATCTAAAATATGTGGATGTGTATAACAGGCAGGAGCTTGTACTGGATAACGGGGAGCGGATTGCCATTGCCAAGAGACGGTATGAGGCATTTTGCGGGGAAATCCTCAAGTACATGCGGGAGAAGGGAGGAATCGTGTGATGCGGCTTAAAGGGCGGGCGGAAAAAATGGTGCGGGCGGCGTCTATGCTGGTGACTGTGCTTACGCTGGCATGGCTGATGTATTTCTTTTCAGAATCCCTTATCTGCTGTCTAATGTTAGTCTGGAAGCACACGGTAGAGCGCGTCGACGTTCCCGTTTTGGGGACTGTAGGAGAGATAGGAGTGATTGACTGTTGCAATTTATGCATGGTGGTCATGGTGGTATGTGGCATGAGAAAGCGGCTTGAGGCTGTTTTTCGTGGAAAGCCAGGGAGATGGTGTGTGGTGCTGGCCCTTCCACTGCTTGTAGTGGCAGTTGTCACTTGTGCGGCAAATTGGGGCGCAGGTGGAGGTCTATCAAATGTTGGCGGAACAGTACAGTCAGGCGGAGCGGCTGCATCATGATCTGAAAAACCATGTATTTGCGCTCCGCGGCCTGTGGGAAGAGCAGGCGTGGGAGAAACTGGGGGAGTATTTGGGCAGGATGGAGGCCAATGCCCGGTTCGGAACGAATGAGGAGGCCACGGGAAACCGGGCAATGGATGCACTTCTTTGCCAGAAACGGAAAATGGCAGAGGAAAAAAAGATAGACTGGGAATGCGATGTGCGGATACCGAAGCATTGTCGTATCAACGAGTTTGATCTGTGCGTCCTGTTCGGGAACATACTGGACAATGCGCTGGAGGCATGTGAAAGATTGCGGCAGGGGCGAGAAGAGCAGGAGATACGGCCTTTTATCCGTGTGCATGCGGGACCCGTCAAAAGCTGTTTCCTGCTGGAGGTTAAAAACAGCATGAGTGCCGCCGAGAGGCCGAAAGGGGAATTGACGGGAAAGGAAAATCCGCATGGCCATGGCCTTGGTCTGTTGAATGTGGGTGATGTGGTGCGCAGATATGACGGCGCCCTGCACAAGAAAATACAGGACGACGTTTTTGATATCTCGGTGCTTTTGCCGATGGGAGATGCCGCGCATGACATCGAACGGGTTGTTTGAAACAGGATACTCAGGGATGGAAAATCCTTTGCCGAAACAAAATGAGACGCACATATTGGCGGGCAGGCGTGATTTTGAATCCTGCCTCAGCATGTTTTGGAAAAGGAGGAAAACATATGCACACGAAGACGATGGAAGGATTGATCGGAGCAAGAACTAATATGGAGCTGCTGAACACCCCGTTTCGGGTTTATAAGGAGGCGAGGCGCAAAGGGGACACTGCCATGATGGAGCGGGCGATGGGGTATATGGAAGATGTCCATGAGGATACTTATGAGTACAAGGAAGAGGCCGACGAGGGCATGAAGAAGGACGCGGAGGAAACCCGAAAGATCGCGGAAGAGCAGCGCGAGGAGATGATCAAAAACCGCAGGGAAGAGCGCGAGGAGCAGCAGAAGAAACTGGAGGAGGCAAGAGAGGAGAAGGCGGATCATAAATCCGCGGATACCGTGGAAATCAGCGAGGACGGCAAGGTTCTTCTGAAGGAGAACACCGCTGCCAGAGAAGGCGCTGTGGACGGGACGGAAACGGCCGCTGTGGCTCCAGATACCGAAACGCCCGCAAAACCGAAGGCGGATATGGAGCCTGTGTTTTACTCCAGCGCAGGGACGGTGAAACCGAAGGAGGATGTGGGGACGAAGGTGTCGGCATCGGTGTAAGGGGCGATGGAAAGTACAGGTTAGGCAACTGTCACGGCGGAGGTTGACTTTTTGCCTTTAAGTTGCTACAATTACTGACAGTGTTATTAATGTTTATAATAGAAAGACAGAGAATCGAAAGGAATGATGGTATGCAGAAAAAAGTATTTCAGTTGTTGGTGGATAATACATCCGGTGTTCTGAGCCGCATTGCCGGTCTTTTTTCAAGACGAGGCTATAATATTGACAGCATTACCGCCGGCGTAACGGCAGATCCCCGCTATACACGCATCACCATCGTCACCTCAGGGGACGACGAGATTCTGGAGCAGATCGAGAAACAGGTATCGAAGCTTGTGGATGTGCGGGATATCAAGGAGTTGAAGCCCGGCGAGAGTGTGTATCGTGAGCTTGCGCTGATCAAGGTGAGAGTGACTTCCGCAAGAGACCGTATTGATGTGTTTGCAGTGGCGAACGCATACCGTGCTGATCCTGTGGACGTTTCTCCCGGGAGTATCACGATTGAGCTGATCGGTGACCAGGATAAGATTGATGCTTTTATTGCGGTTCTGGATGGCTATGAAATTCTAGAAGTTGCCCGCACTGGCATTGCGGGGCTGAGCCGCGGTATCGACAATGTCACCTATTTATAAAAGGCAGCGGTGTAAGACGTTAGCTCAAGGGACAACCCTTTCAGTTATAGTACCAAGTTATTATACCAATCATTTTTAGACGGAGGAGAAGAAAAATGGCAAAAATTTTCTATCAGGAAGACTGTAATTTATCTCTCTTGGATGGCAAGACTATTGCAGTTATCGGTTACGGCAGTCAGGGTCATGCACATGCCTTGAATGCAAAGGAATCAGGCTGTCATGTGATCATTGGCCTCTATGAGGGCTCCAAGTCTTGGGCGAAGGCTGAGGCACAGGGATTCGAGGTATATACGGCGGCTGAGGCAGCCAAGAAGGCAGATATCATTATGATTCTTATCAACGACGAGCTGCAGGCGGCTATGTACAAGAAGGATATTGAGCCTAACCTGGAGGCTGGCAATATGCTGATGTTTGCTCACGGTTTCAATATCCATTTCGGCTGCATTGTACCTCCTAAGGATGTAGATGTAACCATGATCGCACCTAAAGGTCCGGGCCACACTGTGAGAAGTGAGTACCAGGCTGGAAAGGGTGTTCCCTGTCTGGTAGCTGTTCATCAGGATGCTACAGGCAAGGCGCAGGATATAGCGTTGGCTTATGCGCTGGCGATTGGCGGTGCGAGGGCAGGTGTTTTGGAGACTACCTTCCGCACGGAGACAGAGACGGATCTCTTTGGTGAGCAGGCAGTATTGTGCGGCGGTGTATGTGCGTTAATGCAGGCTGGCTTTGAAACTCTTGTTGAGGCTGGGTATGATCCGAGAAATGCTTACTTTGAGTGTATTCATGAGATGAAGCTGATCGTTGACCTGATTTATCAATCCGGTTTTGCGGGCATGAGATATTCTATCTCCAACACTGCGGAGTATGGCGATTATATCACTGGTCCGAAGATTATCACCGAAGACACGAAGAAGGCGATGAAGAAGATTCTTTCCGATATCCAGGATGGCACCTTTGCGAAGGATTTCCTTCTCGATATGTCTTCCGCAGGCGGTCAGGTGCATTTCAAGGCGATGCGCAAACTGGCTTCTGAACATCCGGCCGAGATTGTTGGCGAGGAAATCAGAAAGCTTTACAGCTGGAACGGTGAGGACAAATTGATCAATAACTGATAAGCTAGTTTAATGCGCACATATTGCAGAGTGTGTGGTGCATGATGGATAGAGAAGCAAGTGTGCAGTTCTGATTGAAAGTTAAGACAAAAAAAGATAAGGGCATTCCGCCGGTCATCCGGCCGGAGTGCCTTTCTTTTGTATAATAAGAAAATGTAACAGCGGTAATTTTTATCATCTTTGGTAAATATACTGTTTCTGTTTAGAAAATTTTAAGAACTGTCAACGGTTTCTTTTTAGAAATTTTGGTTATGATTGAGCAGTGCTGGACGATGAGAAAGTCAAATAAAATCCAGCCAATCGTATTTGCACTGCGGATAAAATGTAAGGGGATTTCAAAGTGGAAAAAGAGACATATCATATTTTGATCGTTGAGGATGACAAGGATATCAGAGAAGGGATCGAGATCTATTTGAAAAATCAAGGCTATCTTGTTTTCCAGGCGGCCGATGGGATGGAAGGACTGGCTGTCATAGAGAAGGAGACGATCCACCTTGCCATTGTGGATGTTATGATGCCCAGAATGGATGGAATCAGCATGATGATGCGTATGCGGGAGCTGCACTATGAATTTCCAGTAATTATGCTCTCCGCAAAATCAGAAGAAGTGGATAAAATCATGGGGCTTAACATGGGAGCTGATGATTATGTGACAAAGCCATTTACAACCATGGAGCTTCTTGCAAGAGTCAATTCTCACTTAAGACGCTACAGCCGTTTCTTGGAAATGAAGGACAGCTATGCGAAGGATGAGAAGATTTATACAATTGGAGGCTTGGAAGTACACGAAGAGACGGTAGAAGTATTTCTTGACGGAAAACCAGTAAAATTGACACCTACAGAGTTTAAGATTCTGCTTCTTCTAATCAAAAGCCCGGGCAGAGTGTTTTCCTCAGAAGAAATTTACGAGAGAGTCTGGAACGAACAGGCCATCAACACAGATACAATCATGGTTCATATCAGAAAAATCCGGGAAAAAATTGAGTTAAATCCACGGGAGCCAAAATACTTGAAGGTGGTGTGGGGCATTGGA
>DLAA01000044.1:52007-66616 GCA_002493835.1 Lachnospiraceae bacterium UBA7060
AAGGTGGTGTGGGGCATTGGATACAAAATCGAAAAGCAATAAAACTTTAAAACATCATAAAAAAAAGGCAGTGTCTGGAATTTTCCCAGCTATTATCCTGATTCTTGCAGCAGATTTCACTTTTCTGTTCCAGTATCCGAATTTTAAAGAGCGGGCCTCTGTGGAAGAACCGGATATTCTCTCAGGCAGTGAGTTTCTGCATGAAATTTATCAGGCAAATGCTGTGCTTTACAAGCAGCTTAGGGAAGCGGTGGAGGGAAAAAACTTATCAAGCCAGGATATTTATCTGACAGCGGAAGGCCAAAACGCTGAAGATGTGGCCGAGTATTATGATTTTGGTGAAGAAACCCCTCTCACTTATGCTGGAGAGGAACTTGATACTCTCCTGGAAGACTGGGATTTGTCTCTACAGGAAGGCCTTGCAAAGCGAGTGGATTACCAGATTATAGACCAAGATAGTCAAAAGATCTTTGCCAATACTGAGCGTGATTTGTCCATGTTGGGGACAGAGAATGCGAAGGACGCTCTGAAAAGTTATTATCCTTATTACATTAAAATGCAGTTTGATGAAGGTGGTTTGCTGGAGCATGTTTGGGTGAGGGGCGAGAATGCGGATGGGCTTTTGAAAAGCGTTCAGCGGGTGATGAGAAGCCGATATCTGGAGCGCAGTCTCTATGAGAGGCTGTCCTACTCTCCTTTTGGCGGCATAGATTGGGAAGATAGTATTTATTATGGCAAAGATAATGATGTCTGGCAGATGCGTCTGCATGTTGTGAACACCCCCAAAAATTGTATTGTCTGTTATGCATTGACAGAGGTGCAGTATATGCAGGTGAGGGAAGCTTCCCAACTGTTTCCTGCTTTGCAGACAGCGGGGAATTATTACAACAGCGGTATTCAGCAGTTCTTTTATGTACTTTTGATGACACTGGGCATTGCTGCATTTATGCTTCCTCTCTGGAAGGGATATCGTTTACATGAGAGGTTTGCTATGCCGCTGCATATGGAGAGTATCATTATTTTGCTGTTTGTGTGTTTTTTGCTTTTCGGAGAACTGTCCGCTGGAATGGTACAGTGCACTATGACAGAACATTGGGCATATAGCCTTCCTCATGCGATCCGTTCCCTATTCCCCGGAATACCTTTGTTTCTAACGAATGGTATTGTATTTGCAATCAATTTGTTTTTTCTGACAGCGGCCTTTACCTTGTGGTTTACATTGGTGACTGTGCTTGCACAGGTGTATCTGTTTGGGCTAAGAAAGTACTTGAAAAAGCGCTGCTTCTGTCTGCGCATTTATCGGTGTCTTCGTGTTTTAACCAAAAGAGAGAAGACACGGTTTACGAGAGAGCTGAAACACCTGAATCTGGAAGAGAACGGCAATGTGCCATTATTTAAATTGATTGCAGTTAATTATGTAATATTGGCTTTTATCAGTCTGTTTTGGATTTTTGGTGTATTATTACTGCTGGTTTATTCGATTGTACTCTATATATGTCTGAAAAAATACATGCAGTATATTCAAGAAAAGTATGCCTGCATGCTGGGGGCAGTGCGTTCAGTGGCGGCCGGGAATTTACAGACGGAATTTACAGGGGATTGGGGTCTGTTTGAATCTCTTAAAAACCAGATGCAAGAGATACAGAGTGGATTTTCAAAAGCAGTGGAGGAAGAGGTAAAAAGCCAGCGCATGCGCACAGAATTAATTACGAATGTCTCGCATGACTTGAAGACTCCGCTTACTGCCATTATTACCTACACTGAATTGCTTCAGGAGGAAAATGTGACAGAGTCACAGCGCAGGGAATACCTAGAGGTGCTTAAAAGAAAGTCCTTTCGTTTGAAAGTACTCATTGAGGATCTTTTTGAGGTGAGCAAAGCAAACAGCGGCAATGTGACCTTCCATAAGTCAAAGGTTGATATCTGTCATTTGATGCGGCAGGTATATTTAGAATACGAAGATCGTGCGGAATCGGCCGGACTTATTTTTCGATTTGCTTTCCCAGAAGAGAAAATGTTTTTAATGTTGGATGGAGAAAAAACCAGCCGTATTTTCGACAATTTATATAATAATATTATCAAGTATGCCATGCCAAATACCAGAGTTTATATAAGTGTATTGCCAGTAGGAGATGATGTCAGCATTGAACTAAAAAATATCTCCGGCACTGAACTGAATGTTCCGGTGGAGAGCTTGACGGAACGTTTTGTGCGGGGAGACAGTTCCCGCAGCAGTGAGGGGAGCGGGCTTGGGCTGGCCATAGCCAGAAGTTTTGTTGAGCTGCAGAATGGAAAAATGCAGATTGAAATTGATGGGGATCTATTTAAAATTACTTTGATTTGGAAAACTTTATCCGCAATAGACCTCTCTGTACAATAAGATTGCGGTTTATACCTCAAAAAGTACAATCCATACCATAACTGTTTCTATCTTAATTACAGTCTGATATAATAAAACATCGTTACATCGTTAGACAGTTAGACAGCGGCAATTCAGATTCAGAGAATAAATGACAGCACCATAAGAATTGGAGGAACTCCACTATGAAGATATCCTATAAACAGGGCCGTCCAGAGGACGCTGCAGCGCACATAGCATCGGAGCTTAAGGATAGTAAGTTCATTCTTTATTGTGCTGACGATAAACATTTCGCCGCATCCACTGCAAAACTTCATGAACTACTGCCGGAGACAGAAATGATTGGTACAACTGGATTTATGCTGCATAAAAGCGGTAGCTTCGCCGAAGGTATAACGGCACTTGGCTTTATGGAAAACGAAGTGGCAGTCCATGTAGGTGTATTGCGGCACGCTGACACATATCCGATTAAATATCTGCCCCAATTGCGGGATTGTATTAATCAGATTCACCGCAAATATAAAGATACGCTCTGTCTGGAATTTTCTACCGGATTTGAAGAAAAGATTGTTTCTACTATGAAAATATGCTTAGAGCCTGTTGGCATACGGCTTTTGGGAGGCACCGCAGGCAATACAGAGGCGGGACAGCCTAAAAAAGTGGCATGTAACGGAGAGGTCCTGACAGATGCTACTGCATATGCTGTAATTGGAAGTAAAATGGGCAAAATTGAGATTGTCAAGGAAAACCTGTTTCGGGCAAGGTCAAAAACCCACCGAGTGACACGGGCATCGGAGGATGGCAGGACGATTTTTGAAATAGATGGCCGTAAAGCGATGGATGTCTACGAAGAGGAACTAGGATATTCCGATAAAAACATATCAGACGGCGTTTTTAAGAATCCACTATGCAGGATTGTCGGAGCAGATAATTACATAACAGCAATTTTTAGTTTTAACCCTGACCGCAGCATTTCTACCTATAAGAACATCCAGAAAAGCAACCTAATCTGTTTCACGGACATTGAGGAAGACTATCAGGGATATATGAAAAACACGATGTCAGAAATAACAAAATCCCGCCATGTGGCAGGCATTATATCTATCAACTGTATTCTGCGCTACTTATTTTTTGAAAATAATTCTTATACATCCTCTTATGCCAAAATGATGCAGGAGATGTCGAACAATGTTCACTTTGGTGTGATTGGCGATGGTGAACAGTATGTAGAACAGCACATCAATCAATCTATGGTTTGTGCTGTCTTTACAAAAGATCGTTAGTCCCTGGCGCTAGTGTACTGGCTCATTCACATATTGTCAAATGACTTGCTTGAATTTTCATCTGCGTCATTTAGCTGAAAAGGATTGATACAGGATACTGGTGATTCAAAAGAAAGGTAGGGTTGTCATCATGTTTGGTAAAAGGAAACAAGAAAAAGCACAGGTACATAAAACCGAAAAGATTTATTTGGGAGCAATTCTGGATGCGATTAATTTTCTGCTCCGTAAACACAAGGACATTGCAGATGAAGAAGAACAAACATTAACGGATGTAGCCGCAATTGAACATGTTGCGAAACAACTTCAGGATAAATCTGAGGCAATTGTTGGCAATGTAAATCAGTTCAGCGAACAATTCAACGATATTATTTCGGTAAATGAAGACTTACAGGGTGTAGCAGATGATATTGTGTCCACAAGTATCAACGGGAATGAAAAAATGTCTTTGCTAATTGACGCGATTTCCCAAATGAAAGATTCCATTCAAGAAATCCATGAGGTTTTGGATGAATTTTTGGTTGCATTTAGTGAAATCCGCGGTGCCACAGAAAATATTGCACAAATAGCTTCCCAGACAAATCTGCTGGCACTAAACGCCAATATTGAGGCTGCAAGAGCGGGAGAAGCTGGCCGGGGATTCGCTGTCGTTGCGGACGAGATTAACCAGCTGGCATCCAGCACAAAAGTCCTTGCGGGACAGATTAACACCACTATGGTTCAAGTAGAGACAAGGGAACACAAATTGTTGGAAAGCTTTGAATCTATGAACCTGTTAGTTGATAACAATGTAGAAAGTGCAAAGAGGACACAAGACTCGATTGCCAACTTTAACTTAGTTGCACAAAATGTAAAAGAAAAAACAGAACGGACAGTTCAAAATGTCTTACATGCACAGGCAGAAGCAGACCATATCTGCAATGAAATTGAACATGAAATGGAAATGTATGAGGGATTAGACGAAACTGTACTTAACCTGAAAAGGCAGTTATCGCATAAAAGCGTATTGTTTGAAGACATCAATAACATTTTGGGACAGCTGTCATACATATGTGAAGAATATGACGGAAAAGATATGGTGGTAAAAGAGTAAGTTAATAGAACTTGATATGTAAATACAAAGTGTTTTGATTTTTTATTCGGAGCATCCATCTTTGGAGTGGGTGCTTTTTTGTTTATGCCCGGCGCGATGAACAGGGGAAGATATAACCTATAGAAAGCTGTACTTGGAGCTTGCTGCTGCGCTGGCGACCTGGTACAATAAAATTGACTAAAAACAGAGAAGTCGAAAGAGAGGACATGGTATGTGGCTTATATTTGCATTGTTATCTGCGGTTTTTGCGGCGCTCACCTCGATACTGGCAAAAATTGGCATTGAAGGAGTCAATTCTAATCTGGCAACTGCCATCAGGACGGTGGTTGTGGTAGTTATGGCATGGGGAATGGTATTTCTGACGAACGCCCAGAGCGGCATTTCGCAGATTAGTCGAAAGAGCTGGCTCTTTCTAATCTTGTCGGGTCTTGCCACAGGCGGTTCGTGGCTGTGTTACTATAGGGCGCTGCAGATGGGGGAAGCGTCGAAAGTCGTGCCCATTGATAAATTAAGCGTAGTTATTACGCTGGTTTTGGCTTTTGTCTTTTTACACGAGGAATTTACAGTGAAATCTTTGTTAGGTTGTATTTTGATCGGGGCAGGTACATTGATTATGGTGGTGTAAATGCAATTTAAATAGAAGAGAAAACGAAATTAGATTCTAAAAAAGATATATCGTTTTGCATTTTCCTGAAAGTGATATCTTTTGACGAAAGATGGATATATTTGACAAAAGGGCAGTGCAAAAAAATATACTAAAAATATGTGCAGAATGTATAATTAGTTGTTGAAGTTGTTCTGAAAATTTAGTAAAATGTATTTACAACTTGGCGTCATGCGCAGATCATGACAATACAGACAAGACGGTTTGCCATAAATAGCTGTATGGTCATGGTTTTGTATGATTTGGGTTGGCAAAATAGAACAACAGAATTGGAGGTTTACAGGACATGAATGTTTACACAACGGATAAGATTCGTAATGTGGTTTTGCTGGGGCATGGGGGCTGCGGCAAGACCAGTCTGGTGGAGGCGATGGCTTACCTTTCCGGCATCACATCCAGAATGGGCAAGATAGACGACGGAAACACGGTGAGCGATTTTGGAAAAGAGGAGCAGAAAAGACACATCTCCATCACCACGTCTGTTGTTCCCATTGAATGGGAGGGCACGAAGATCAATGTGCTGGATTCCCCTGGCTTTTTTGATTTCGTAGGTGAAGTGGAAGAGGCAGTAAGCGCGGCTGACGCTGCGATTATCGTGGTGTCCGGCAAGGCAGGAATGGAAGTTGGAACGGAGAAGGCATGGGAAATCTGTGACAAATACAAGCTCCCCCGCTTTGTGTTTGTGACAGATATGGATATCGATAATGCGTCCTTTAGACAGGTTGTGGAGGATATGACTGAGAAATACGGAAAGAAGATTGCACCGTTCCATCTGCCTATCCGCGAGAATGAGAAGTTTGTTGGCTATATCAATGTGATCACAGAGCAGGCATATCGCTGGGAGGGTAAGGAAGTCGTTGAGTGTGAGATGCCTGAGTACAGCAAAGCGAATCTGCAGCTTTGCCGCGATACACTGATGGAGGCTGTGGCGGAGACCAGCGAGGATTTCATGGAGCGATATTTTAATGGGGATACTTTCTCAGAAGCGGAGATCCGTGCAGCCCTTCGGACGAATGTCATGGATGGCAGCATCGTACCGATGTCTATGGGGTCCAATATCCTTTGCCAGGGTGTTTTCACGCTGCTGGATGACATTGTGAAGTATATGCCTAGTCCGGAGAACAGGGAGATCGCAGGTGTTGACCTTAAGACCAACGAGATATTTGAGGCAAATTACGACTTTTCCAAAGCGAAATCTGCCTATATCTTTAAGACTATCGTGGATCCCTTTATTGGCAAATATTCACTCATCAAGGTGTGCTCCGGTGTATTTAAGAGTGATGATGTGATCTATAATGATGAGAAAGAAGTGGAGGAGAAGGTCAATAAACTTTATGTACTGCAGGGAAGCAAGCCTGTTGAGGTCAAAGAGCTTCATGCGGGGGATATCGGTGCAATTGCGAAGCTGACAGCGGCGAGAACAGGTAACACGCTCTCCACAAAGGCGCGTATTATCCGTTATGGCAAGACTGAGATTTCCACACCCTATACATACAAAAGATATCGGGCCAAAAATAAGGGCGATGTAGATAAAGTTTCCCAGGCGCTTCAAAAGATGCGGCATGAGGATCAGACACTCCAGGTAGTAAATGACGCGGAGAACAGGCAGTCACTCCTCTATGGTATGGGTGATCTGCATTTGGAGGTAGTGTCCAGTCGTCTGCTCAATGAATACAAGGTGGAGATTGAGCTGTCTGAGCCGAAGATTGCTTACAAAGAGACGATTCGAAAAAAATCTGATGTGGAACACAAATATAAGAAACAGTCTGGCGGACATGGTCAGTATGGGCATGTCAAGATGCGTTTTGAGGCGTCCGGTGATTTGGAGACACCTTTCGTATTTGAACAGGAAGTGGTTGGAGGCGCTGTGCCGAAGAACTATTTCCCGGCAGTGGAAAAGGGTCTTCAGGAGTCTGTCCAGGCAGGACCTCTGGCAGCTTACCCTGTGGTGGGTGTGAAAGCAGTTCTCTATGACGGTTCCTATCATCCGGTGGATTCCTCCGAGATGGCCTTTAAGATGGCTACGATCCAGGCATTCAAGAAAGGCTTTATGGAGGCAGGTCCAGTACTTTTGGAGCCCATTGCAAATCTGCAGGTGACGGTGCCCGATTCTTACACAGGCGACGTTATGGGTGACCTGAATAAGAGAAGAGGCAGAGTACTTGGAATGAATCCCGCAGGTGACGGCAAGACGGTGGTTGAGGCGGATATTCCGGTGGCATGTTTAAACGGTTACTGCACTGATCTACGTTCTATGACGGGTGGACGAGGCACTTACAAATATGAGTTTGCCAGATATGAGCAGGCTCCCAGCGATGTGCAGGAAAAGGAAGTGGCGGCAAGAGCGAAGGCTGTGGCTGAGGCAAATGCGGACGCGTAGAACGAAGACATCAGTCAGATGCGGCTAACGATTTGTAGAGTGAGAGATTAGAAAATGAAAAAATATGGGGAGAGGCGTTTTGCCTCTCCCTAAACTATGGTTTCTATTCTTTTTTTATGCTTCCTGAATTGTCAACGATTTCTCCTGTGATTTTTGTATTTTTGAGAACCACATTTTTTCCAGCCATATTATAGAAATTCCCATTCAGTGTACAGTCTTCAAGTCTAATATCGCTTGCCGGCGTTATGATACCCATAGCGGCTTTTGCATTTCCCGTGAATGTAGAATTGTATATTTTAATGTTTCTGCATGGCCTTCCGGCATTGGGTTCTATATCAATACCGTACTGTGGATCTGTTCCCTTCGCCTGATTAAACTCACAGTTTCTTATTGTAACGTTCGATACATCTGTAATGGAAAGGTTGTTTCTCCTGTTATGATGAAGGATACAATTTTCAATGGTGATATCGTTGCTGCAGACGTCTGGCCCGTCATAGAAACCAAGATAAATGCCATCTCCCCAGCACTGGGAGATGTCCACATTGCTGATATGGACATTTGTACTACCAAATATGGCGATTCCATGGCCCCATTCACCGCCTGAGCCTGTGTGTTCATTTCGCTCCCCGACAATCTGGCCGCCGGTAATGGTGACGTTGCTTCGGCCGCTGACATTGATTACCTGATAATTTTTGTGGTTGTTTCCAATTGCAATTAACAGCGCTGAGGGCGACATCACAAGTTTCTGGTTGTCTGTCAGAACGATGCCGCCAAAACCAGTAACAGCATCAATATGGTAAACTCCGGCAGGTATATACAGACATTCATATTCATCGGATTCATTCCATTCCCAATCTCTCAAAAGTTTATTGATAGCCGGCGTGTCGTCTGCAGTGCCAGGTTCCTGTTTGTAGGTGATAACTTTTCCTTCCGGAATTTTTTCATCTCCTTTTACGACAACGTAACATTGTTGTACATAACTGTTTTTGTAGGTTACTTTAATAACGACAGCTCCCGGCTTTTTCATGCTCAGGTTGCAGAAGAGGCCGTTTTTCTCTATAGATACTACCGATGAATTGCTGCTTTCCCATACAATGTTATTGAGATTAATCTCCTGGGATTCGGTTTTCTCCAATTCCAACTGAGCTGTTTGGCCGACATCACCTTCAATTGTCTGGTTCGCTTGTTTGAGAACAGGGGCATCTAAGATTGTGACCCTACACTGTGCCTTTCTATTTCCATCCTGTGTCGTTGCAGTGATTGTTACGTTCCCCTCTTTTTTGGCAGTGATAATCCCTTCGACAGTATTCTTATTGACGATTCTGCCTTCCACGGTCGCAATCTTTTCATCGGAACTAGACCAGATCACAGTCGGATTTGTTATGGTTTCTCCTGTTTCAGCCTTCAGTACAGCAGTGAGAGTCCTGTTTTTTTCTTCTTTTTCAGCAAGAGTAAGTCCAAGGCTTTCTTTGTTTAATGAAATAGCCTTTATATGGTTGATTCGATAGGCTTTCTTTTGAATCTTAAAGGAGTAGGTTTTTGTTCCGCCGTAGGCACCAATTCCTTGAAGGGTTACCTTAGCAGTACCTGCCTTGATGTTGTTTTTGTACTCAACAATTTGATAACAGGATTCCATCATTTCATTTTGCTTGTTTTTGGCATCAGCACTGGTAAGGTAGGCATGAATATTTGTTCTAGGAGTCAGAGTCACTTCTTTTCCTGTGTACTCCTGATCGTCAATAACGATTTTCAGAGTGCTGATATGGTTCTCGTAGATCCGGTAGCTGCCAGTGATGACAGAACCTTCATAACAGCCTGCTCCGTGCACAGTGACATTAACGGTAGTACCTGCAGCAGGGGGAGTTCCATTTTGCATATTTTCATATTCATATGTGGGTTCCTTTTCGTAATCTTTTCCAGCAGACAGGGTTTTGCCGTTTCCATCTTTAATTGTGGCTTTTGATTTCCATGCATTTTCCCGTGTGCTGTATGGTTTATCCGGAATTGTCAGAGTTCCCAGAGCAATACTGCCGTTATTTACCATCAGAGACACTGTTTCCATATATCCTTTGTAGTTGCCTTTGCCAGCGATTTCACAGATCATGGTTTCACCGGGTGTTTTGTTGTTTGTACATTTGACAGTGTAATCTGTTTTGATTTTCAGGATATTGTTGTGCTGATCCGTTATGGCAAAGTCGGGAACAGCGCCGCCTTTTTGGTAAGCGATTACAAGCGTTCCGTTTTTCTTCGTCACATTCTTCCAGTTGATTGTGAAATTATTTTTATCGCTATTTGGCGTGATCTCATATGTCATTTTAAGTGATCCGCGGTACCTGCCTTTTCCTGTAAAAGTGACAGTTACTTTTCCTGCTTTTTTTGTATTTCCGTATTTTATGATGTAATCTGTTCCTTCTTTCAGGGGTGTTTTCTCTGTCCCAAATGTCAATAGACCTTCTGTCTGCTGAAAAATACCGCCTTCTTCATTCAGTTCCGTTTGGGAGAAGGGGATGCGGTCATTCCAGTTTTCCCCTGGGGCAGCTTCTTTTATATCTCGGTCTCCAGTCAGCTTTAAACTGACTTTTTTACAGCCGCGGTATCCGGCCTTCTGTCCTGCAGCAGTAGGGTATAACATTACATAAGCGCCCTCAATTTCTTCCGCATAGACATCATAGTCATAAAGGCTTTTATCAAGAATTTGATTGTTTAATTTTACGGTTTCAATTGTCACGTCAGATTTGGATAAGGATGTTCCACGGTATTCATATTGTTTTGCACCAAGTGTAACGGAGGCGGCATCGAAATTTTGTCCTTTTTCCCTGACAACGGTAAGGCGCATAGGGATGGAACCTGTGAAATTGCCGATCCCGTTTACTGTATAATTGTAAACTTCTCCTTCTTTGTAGGAATCCCCGCTTTTGTAGTCTGTTGGCAGGGCTGAGTAGTCACATATAAAGTCTTTGCCGGCTTTCAGGGCTTTCTTTCCGAAGGTGAGAACAGGGCTGGGAATTTTCAGGTTTTGGCTGTAGGTAACCGCTTGTTCATAACCAGTTGTGATGGCGCCGGTGTCAATGTTTTGCTCTACATTTGTATTGTAGATATCGATGTCTTTTATATCAACAGGTTTAATTGTATAATACAGCGTTACGCTTCCGCTGTACTGGCCTTTTAAGGAAATCGTTACGCTTGGGGCTTTGGCGTCATTCCAGGCCGCTGCGTTGATATTATTTTTATAGCTTAAGGTGTAATCCGTCTTTTCTTTTAGCAGGGTTTCTTTGTGATAGATACGGAAGTTTTGGGTGATTTTCTGCCCGGTATAGACAAATGCATCACTTTCCCGTTGAAAACCGTTTACCCAAATATCGCCTGAAAGATCGTAAACATCATTTTCATCATCTACGACTTCAACCCTGACAGAAGCAGTCATATCGCCATATTTTGCAGTGATCTTTGCGGTTCCTGCGGCAATGGCAGTGATCCGCCCGTCTTTATTTACAGTGGCTGTATCAGAGTTGCTGCTCGCCCATAAGATCTCGGCTGCAGTATCATTTGGCACAATTGTTGCTTTGACGTAAAATCTATCTTGGGGATGCAGCGTTACGCTGTCTGCATTTAATGACAATACACCGATGACATCTTTTAGAGATGGCTGTTTGTCCGTAATTTGTGCTTCATTCCATGCTTCGCCTGTGATTTTCCGTGGATCGATTTCTTCTATGCTCAAATTACTGTCCAGCGCGTCCTCCAAAAGTGTGTCAGTGTTTTCCGAGGCAATCGTGTTTTCTGAGACTGTGGTGTTCTCCCAGGCTTTTGTATTCTCTGAAACTACAGTATTCTCTGAAACTGCAGTATTCTCTGAAACAGTGACATTCTCTGAAACTGCAGTATTCTCTGAAACAGTGACATTCTCTGAAACTGCAGCATTCTCTGAAACAGTGACATTCTCTGAAACTACGGTATTCTCTGAAATTGTAGTATTCTCTGAGACGGTAGTATTTTCTGAGACTGTTTCTTTTCGCCCAGAATCCGCAGGCACCTTTTCTATGTCCAACGAAGTGTCTGGCCCGTTGACGCCGGTGTTATCAGCCGCTTCGCTGTTTTGGAGCTGAAACGGCACGGTGGCCGCTGTATAGAATATGGCATTCTCATCATTTTCCGTCTCCGGATAATATGCTGCCCGGATATAGTAGTCATAATCTAAGGCATCTGTATTGACTGCATTTTGGGAAACAAGTTCTATCGCTTTACAATATTCGTCTTCTGCCTCATCGTACTGTGTCATAGTAAAATAGGGAGATTCTGACATTGTTTCAAAGCCAGTCCAGTCATCCATCTCATTAATAAGACTTGTGCTGCCAGCAGTCATTCCCTTTTTACCGCGGAGAATACTCCATTCCAACTTACCAGTTTCTGCAGCTTGGGATATATTCTCTATATTATAATTGGCAAACAGGATCAGGCTTTCTGATGCTTCAAAGGAGACAGGGAGGTCATAGATAAATGCGTCGTCATCCGCAGAGGGAAGTTTTTCGCCTTTGGGAATCTGACCGATATGTAAAGCGGGAAGTTGTGTTCCCTGACCTGTTTCATCCGTTTCGGATACGGTATCTATGTCCGGCAAAAAAGCTGTTTCTTCTGAATCGTCACTTACCATGGTAACGTTGTTCTCTGCTGCAGATACAATCATACTGCCGCAGTCACCAAGCGCAATCGCGATGGTAAGCACTGATGCCAGCCACCTTCTTCTGTTTCGTATCATCTGAATTCCTCCCTGACTCTTTTGTGTCATGATAAAACGATATTTTATTTTCAATCTAAGATAGCAGGTTCCACAATTACGGAAGCAGCGTGTATTATTATAACATTAAAATCAGCCGGTTTCCATAGAAATCGGCTGGTAAGATATTGCTATTACAATTTGAATTTCCCGACTTCCGCTTCAAGCTGCCAAGCGATATCCTTGTTGCTTTCGGCTTCGTCTTTGATGCTCTCCATGCTCACCGTCATGTCGGAGGCCATTTCTGTGACACTGACAATACCTTTGGTGCTTTCCCCCGCAGCAATGTTGACGGCATCCACAGCTTCTTTGATACTGTCGATGTTGGTATTCAGGTGCATGCTTTCGTCCGCGAAATCATTCATGGTTTCACTTAAGTGCCCAACATCATTCCGATAGTTTATGCTGTTGTCCAGCAGCCTTTCATATCCAGCCATGGCAGTTTCGTTCATAAAACGTATCATCTGTTCCGACTCGTTTGCCAGTTCATTTACTGCATGGATCACTTCTTGGCTTACCCGCTGGATGCCCTCGGCGGCCCGGGCGGAATTGTCTGCAAGTGATCCGATTTCACTGGCTACGACAGCAAATCCTTTTCCAGCCTCGCCGGCTCTTGCCGCTTCAATGCTCGCATTCAGGGCGAGGAGGCTTGTCTGGTCAGTAATGTTGATGATTTCAGTTGTCAGCGTGTCAATTTGTTCCACCGCCTTGGAACGTTCAATGCGCTCGTTCATATTTTCTGACATTTCTGATGCCTGCCGCGCCGCGGCAGTCCTGTCCATTTCCGCCGTTTCATAAATTACTTGTACTTTTTCCATGATTTTTGCTGCAGAATTTCGTTCGGCGGATGCCTTTGCGGAAATACTGCCAATACTGTCCATGATATGTACAACGGATTCATCTACCTGATGTAAAGATGCGCTGGTTTCCTCCATGGCAGCGCTCATTTGTTCCATGGCAGCGGAGATATCCGATATGTTGTCCTTCGCATTGATCAGGCTTTCCGCAATAGTTCCAGTGGATTTTCCAAGCTGTGTGGAGTTGGAAGAGATATGTAACATGATTCCACGGATATATTCGAGCAGGGAATTAATGTTTTCGGAGATCAGTTCCAGCTCGTCGCCGGAAGAGATATGCAATTTTTGTGTCAAATCCCCTTCGTTGTGTACCAGATCGTAGATTTTGCGGTCAACTTTGTTCAAACTCCGCATAATACGGTTTACGATGAGATTTAAGATCACAAGAGCCAAGATAAGGCAGATGGCGGAGATTTGGAAGATACTGTTTCGTGCGCCTTCAATCCGGCTGAGTACGTAGGAAGCATCATAATCACAGCCGAGCACAGCCGATACTTTGCCAGAGCTGTCCTTTATCGGGAGATAGGCAGAGATCAGAATACCGTCATCTGTCCTGTCTATATAGTCCTGTACATATGTCTGCCCGGCAAATACATCCGAAAATTCTGAAAATGCTCCGTCAAATGTGTCTCCGGGTTTTTTCTGGTTTGCGCTTTCATCTGTATCGATGCCGTAATAAAGACGAGCGTTATCGTCCGTATGCAGGGTGTATAGATATGCAATCCCGCAAAGACTCTGAATTTGTCTGAGGGCATTCAAGTTGTTTTGATATTCAGCCGTGTTTTCATAACCTGCTTTGACTTGGGAAAGGGAATCACCGTTTATCACAAATCCAGCGATGGAAGCGGCCATCTGTGCTTCCTCCACGCCTAACTGGATCATGCCGGTTTTGATGCGGGTGTAGGAATTGGCTCCTATGACCGCGCACATGGCAATGATCAGAAGTGTGGATGGAATCAATATTTTCCACCGGATGCTCAGTTTTCTTACTTTTGTTTTCATTAAAGAATGCCTCCTGTTTTCATGCTGTCTGACGTAAGATTGTATTATTGTGCATGCTATTTAAGCTATATAATATAGTATACTCTTAAAAAAAAGAGAAATCAATGCACTTATTAAGGGTACAAAATTGCGCAGAATCAGTAATAGACGGGGTAATGGGTTATGCGTGGGGTTCATTGTAAAATAAGATGCGACAAGGG
>DLAA01000112.1 GCA_002493835.1 Lachnospiraceae bacterium UBA7060
GCTTTACCAGCAGGGATCTGTAACTTAATGTATCCTTCTACTTTCTTTGCCATATCGGCACCTCCTAATATTATTGTGGTACGGCGCCTTTCCACCTGTCTACGTAATCTGTGAGATCACCAAAAACAAGCTCGGGTTTTAAATGCATATAACGCGTCTCTTCCAAACCCGCTGCCCGCGAGATTGACGCAGGCATATCCGTGTTTTGAATACGCGTCTTCCCAAACCTGCTGCCCGCGAGATTGAGGCAGGCAAGCTCGGGTTTTAAATGCGAAGCGTTTAAAACCGGCTCCCACACACATATCTACACCGCCAAAGCGGAATAAATATCACTGTCACCGCATACTCCGGACTTCGGCGAAGCTGATTTCCACCGGAGTCTCTCTGCCAAACAGCTCTACATTAATGGTAGCTGTCTGCTTGCCATAGTCGATTCTCTGCACAACGCCTACCGTATCTTTCCAAACGCCGGCAACCACCGCAATGGTATCACCCTCTGCAAAATCGACTGTCATATTCTCCACCTTGATTCCCAAGGGCTTCATTTCTACTTCTGTGAGCGGCACCGCCTTACTTCCCGGCCCCACAAAGCCCGTAACGCCCCTGGTATTCCTTACCACATACCAGGTGTCATCGTTCATAACCATATTAATCAGCACATACCCCGGAAACATCTTCTTCTGAACCGTTCTGCGTGCCCCGTTTTTAAGCTCCGTGACGTCCTGCATAGGCACTCTGACCTCCAGAATCTCCTCTTCCAGATGTCTGTTTTCGATCGTCTTTTCTATATTGGCCTTTACTTTATTTTCATATCCGGAATAAGTATGCACTACATACCAATTCGCCTCTGCCATATGGACCCTCCCCGTCTTACTATAGTGTCTTGCTATAGGTGCTATAGAATCTAAGAAACCGTCCTAAAACTTCAGCGTGGTAATAAAATCCACGCCATACTGCAGACCAAAATCAAGCACTGCGATAATCGCTCCCACCACCAGGGAAATAACCACGACCGCAACAGACTGTTTCAGAAGGGAATCCTTGTCCGGCCAACTGATCTTCTTAAACTCTGCTTTTACGCCGTCAAAGAATTTAACCGCTTTTTTCTCTGTTTTCGCTGAATCTGCCATAATTCAATCTCCTTTTTGTGACGTCTGTTACTTCGTCTCTTTATGCAGGGTATGCCTCTTGCAGAATCTGCAATACTTTTTTGTCTCCATTCTGTCCGGATGTGCCTTCTTATCCTTCGTTGTATTGTAGTTACGCTGTTTGCATTCTGTACATGCCAATGTGATTCTTGTGCGCATCTTGCCACCTCCACCTGTATTACGATTCTTCGATTTCCTATTCCTCTTTTTGAGCATAAAAAAAAGACCTAAATCTTATCTTGCTCACACAATATATCATAAGGATTGCTTTTCGTCAACTGTTTTCTCCGTTTTCTTTCACAAATCCGTAACATTTCAGCCGCCAGCTTCCCTGTCACGCGTGACTGCGTAAAATCCTGCTTTTTCTCAACATGTCCTCTTCCCACAACAAGGCTTTGGGAAAAGATCAGCTCAATTCTTCTCTTTTCCCAAAGCTCTTTGTTGAATACTTTTAATCTGCCTTTTTCTTTTCTGCCTTCTCTATGTATTGATGAACTTCATCAAATGTCGGTATGGAAGACTGCGCCCCCTTCCTTGTGACTACAATTGCCGATACATAGTTTGCAAAACTGGCAGCCTCTTTCAGGCTTTTGCCATCCGCCAGCATAACGGCTAAAGCTGCTGTAAAAGAATCACCAGCTGCGGTCGTATCCACCGCTTCTACCGGGACAGCTGGAATCCTCCATATTCCATCCACCTCGGAATCCAAGTAGACTCCCTTCTCACCAAGGGTCACCAAAACATTTTTAACACCTTTGCGCTTTAACAGACCGGCAGCTTCAGCAAGATGTGATTCCACATGATCCATTCCCGTCAGCATTTGCAGTTCCGTCTCATTTGGCTTAATGATATCCACGCAGCGGAATAATTCCTCCGGAAATATCTTCGGGACAGGCGCCGGATCGAGGATCACTGTTTTTCCCAATTCTTTTGCGGCCTTCGCCCCATAGCATACCGTTTCAAGCGGAATTTCCAGCTGGAATATAATAATATCCGCTTCCTTTAATAAATCAATATTATCGTCAATATCCCTGCATGACAAGGTGGCATTTGCCCCCGAGACTACCACTATACAGTTATCACCATCGCTGTTTACCGTAATCAGGGCAATTCCGGTCGTTGCCTCAGCTCTTTTTATAATTCTTGAAATATCTACGCCTGCCGCGCTCAGACTCTTCATTTGGATATCCGCATACATGTCACTGCCAACTGCCCCAAACATAGTTACATCCGCATTCAGGCAGCCTGCCGCACAGGCCTGATTGGCACCTTTTCCGCCCGGAATCATCTCCATCTTGTCACTCAGGATTGTCTCACCTACAGCAGGAGTATGATCCACATTGACGACCATATCCAGATTTAGACTTCCTATCACTAATATTTTCTTCATATTGACCTATCCTTTCACACTGCCTGCCGTAATACCTTCAACGAAATATTTCTGGAACGGAAGGAACAGGCAGATTGGAATGATTGCAGATATCATGGAACTTGCATAAATATAAGTCCATTGTATCGAACGCTCTCCGCTGAACTGGCTGATCGCAATCTGGATTGTACGAATTTCCTTTGAACGCGCAACAAGCAGCGGCCACATGTAGGAATTCCATTGATTCATAAAAATCATCAATCCTGCTGTCACAAATACCGGAATCGAAATTGGCATAATAACCTTCGCAAAAATCACAGGCCATTTAGCACCGTCCACCCTTGCAGCTTCAACCAGGCTTGGCGGAATATCCTTAAAAAACTGAATAAACAGAAATGTGACAAGGCCATCCGCAATGGCCGGTATAATCATCCCGGCATAAGTGTCCACCATATGAAGACTGTTGGCCACACTATATAGAGGAATGGCAATCGCCTCAAAGGGTACCATAAAAGAAATCAACACTAAAGAGTATAATACCTTTTTGCCTTTAAAGTCAAAGCAAGTAAAGGCAAATCCCGCCATGGAATTTAAAAGGCACCCGAAGATAATCGTAGCAATCGTTACAATCAGCGTGTTCATGATCGGCCGCCAGAACGCGTAATCTGTAAAGATAATGATATAATTTTGAATCGTGGGCGCTACCGGTATGAGCGATTTGATGGAAAAAGGAAACATGTTTCTGAACAAATCATCCTGTGTCCTGAGCGACGCAGAAAGGCAGAACAAAATCGGGAAAATTGACGCTACCGTCATAAAAATCAACACAACATAGATTGCCGCTTTTTTGACGGATGCTTTTTGTCTCAATGTCATTTTCATGCCTCCTTTTCTGTCATCAATTTATTCTGCACAACGCAGACCGTCATTACAATGACAAGCAGTATGGTCACAAGGCACGCCTGTCTTGGTCTGTTGGAATATTTGAATGCAGATTTATACGCTTCATACATCAATACATTTGTACTTCCCTGCGGGCCGCCGTCCGTGGCAATCTGCATTGGTGCAAACAGCAGAAAATTTGCCGTGGTATTGGCAACCAGCACAAACAGCAGCGTATTCTTTAGCATCGGAATCGTCACTCGGAACAATGTATTGAAAAATCCGGAGCCGTCAATCTTTGCCGCCTCATATACCGCAGAATCCACTCCTTTTAACCCCGCCAGAATGAACATCATCCAGTATGCGCATCCTCTCCATGAAGAAATCAGTACAATGGAGAGAAGCGCCCATTTTTTATCAATCAAAAATCCAATAGGCTTAATACCCAAAACGCCCAGCATGCTGTTCACAACACCATTGTTTACATTCAGCATCATCTGCCAGATAACGGTGGATATGGTAAGTGAAATACAGAACGGGAGATAGAATACTGTACGAAAAATCTCTATGCCCCTGACTTTTACATTGACGAACATCGCCATGATAAAAGCCACGATAATCTGCACCGGAATGATAATAAGGTTAAATTTTAATGTGACCTTCAACGAGTTCCAAAAAGTCTTATCCGCAAACAGCAGCTTATAATTATCCAGAGTAAATCCGCTGTCCGAAGAGGAGAACCCTTGAATAATGCTGTCAAAAATGGGATATATTTTAAAAACACAGATTAAAATAATCGTTGGCAATATCAAAAGATATGGAAGCCATTTATTTTTTATGTAGATACCACCCATGATACCCTCCTTCCATGAGGATTTCCCTGCTCCATATGCAGGGAAATCCTTCCCCGTCAATTTAGATTATTTTTTATATGCTGCAACCGCGGATGCGAACTGTTCTACTGCGTTATTCAGGGTTTCTTCCACATCAGCCCCATTGCGGACATCTTCCCATGCCTGATCAAGTACTGTGGAATATTCACCGAATACAGGAGTCACCGCACGGGGCACCGCCGTGTTTGCCGCTTCATATGCCGCAATCTTCATATCCATAGGCGCATCCGGATTATTGGCAATCTCTTCCTGCTTATCAATACGGCTCGGAACGTCCCCATTGACTTCCAGCCACATATCACTACCCTTTCCAAGTGTAAAGAATTTGATAAAATCTGCTGCCGCATCCTTATTCTGTGATTTAGAATTGATACCAAAATACCAGCTTCCCGTCGAGGTAGCAGCCTGATCCTCGTGTCCCTCGAAGCAAGGCGCGTAGGTATATCCGACCTCATCGTCACATGTCATATTAGCTGGTGTCCAGGTTCCGCCTACTATGAACAGCATTTTCCCGGCCGCGAACTGGTCGCCAAGCTGATCCGCATCATAACCTCTGGATGCGATGCCGTCATTCACAAGATTCTGATACCAAGTCATGGCATCGATCCAGGGCTGTGTATTGATCACACCATCCAAAGAGTAGCCATCGTCGCTGATGTTCTTGCCTCCCATCGCATTGGCAAGCATATTCATCTGGTAAACACGGCTCACCTGCTGAAAATCGAAACCAATATATCCCTGGGTGCCGTCCGGATCAATCTTTTCAAGCCCCTGCCTTGCCAGCTCCGCAACCTGTTCATAAGTCAGACGGTGCTGCGCATCGTTTTCCGGTATAGTGATTCCGGCCTTATCCAGCAGTGTCTTGTTATAATACAGCTCCTGCGTAGATGTGTTTTCCGGCGCGCCGTACATCGTGCCATCCCATACGCCTGCCTGGTAGGAAGCGTCATCCCACTTCGCCTTTTCCTCGTCGCTGAAGTATTGGTCAAGCGGCTCAAGATACCCGCTTGTCCCATATTTTGACACATAGGTAACATCAACGCTCATAACATCAAAATCCGCATTTCCAGCGGCAGCTTTTGTCTCAATTACTTCAAACAAATCACTGAATGTGTAAAATTCTGCTTCCACATGAACGCCTGTCTCTTCCTCATAGGCTTCCAGTATCGGCCGCGTCATGCCTTCCCAGCCGTCTTCTCCCGTTCCCTGGGATATCCATTTGATTGTCACAGTGTCCCCCTGTGCTTTTTCCCCGTCCGAAGACGAAGAAGCGCTCCCGCCGGAATCTCCACTTGACGCACCGCCGGCCCCATCGCCGGAAGACGAACCGCATCCTGTCAGCACCATACTGCCCGCCATTGCTGTAACCAGTATTAATGACATCATTTTCTTTAATTTCATACAAATCTCCTTTCTACTCCAAATTACTTTTTTCTACTATTTTGCAAGTTTCTCAAACAAATCGGCAAACAAGTTATCCCTGTTGATATGATATACATATCTGATAAAATGCCTGTTTTCATCGAACGCATAGCGGTCATCATACTCCGGAATCGGACTGTGGATCAGCTTGTCCTCCATAAAATTGCCGTCCAACAGCCAGGCTACCGCAGTGACATCCCAAATAGGCCTGGTCCAAGTGGAACCGCCGTAATATTCCAGGGCTTCTTTTGTCGTGACATCTATCAGGTAATCGCACAGCTTATTCTTTCCCCTCAAATGATATTCCAGCTCCGGCCCGCTTGTGGTGAAGGCGGACACTACTCCCATACAGGGAAGCTGTACAAGCGGCACCCCGCATCCAAACACAATTCTCGCACCCGCCACATCCTGATAGAGATTAAACTCTTTGTTGTGCGGCCAGTGCAGTGCATTCCCCCCAAGCCATATCAACACAATTCTGTCCTTGATTTCCGGCTTCATAAGAAGTGCGGAAGATACATTGGTAATCGCCCCAATCGCAATTACATAAAGCGGATTCTCTTCCGTATAATTCATAGCCCGCGCAGCCAGATCTTTCGCCGCATCGGACATCACCGGCTCGTTCTCTGAAGGCATATATTCCGTAGATCCCCTGAAAACAGATTCCTTCAAGTCCTCTCTCCCCATCAGCGTAAGAACCCTCAATATTTCCTGATAACTCTTCTCCATCCCATCGCCCGGTCCGGATGACTTCAGGTTGAAAAAAGGCGCGGCGTAGATCGCTCTCAAATTCAGTTTTTCATCTGACTTAATCAAATATGCCAGTGCGAACTGATCATCAATCTCATTATATGTATCCGTATCGATGACAACATCTACTCTCCCCTCCGGTTTCTTCAGCCGCCTGATAAGCCCGGCATGGTATTCAGGGCTCTTTGCTGTGGAAGCTTTTGTAAATTCCTCCCACTCCTTTTTGGCTTCTTCTTTACTCATAAATCTCCTTTCCGTATCAAATATGATTCATTGTGCCTGAGAAAATATTTTCCTAAAACATTTTCCTTATACACTTATACTACATTCCGATTTTGATCCTGTCAAGCAATATTTTGAATTTTGCTTAATAAATTTTTTTCTTCAAATATTTTTTTATACAAAACTTACAATTAGGCATCTCTATTTATTGACAAATTCTGGATTATCATTCATAATATAACGAAATCGAATACAGCTATGATGAATGCGAGGGACTGCTTATGACAATTAAAGAAATAGCCAATCTAGCTGGTGTTTCTATATCTACAGTTTCCAAAATCGTTAACAACAAAGACCAGAATATCAATCCTGAAACCCGCAGCCGCGTGCTTAAGATCGTAAAGGATTATAATTATACGCCTTACGGCAATGCCAAAAGCATTTCTACCGCCAAGAGCTTTCTGATCGGGGTTCTCTTAAGGAATGGTTCCGAGTCAAACCTGCTGCTGACCGGCATCCTATGTGCAGCTCAGGAATATGGTTACAGCATTCTGCTGTACAACAGCGAATGCAGCGCCGAGCTGGAACTGAAACATATCACATCTCTGTGCAAAAATAACGTAGACGGTGTCATATGGGAACCTGTCTCAGAACAGAGCGCACAGCACGAGCTCTATTTCTCAGAGCAGAATATTTCCGTCTGCTATGTCAACGGCTTTTCAGAGGATTCTTTCTATATCGATTTTGCACGGATGGGTTATGTTTTAACACAGAAACTGTTGGACTACAGACACATTCGCATTGCCTGTCTTCTGAAGGAAAAAAGTCTTCGTTCCTCCATGGTACTGGATGGATTCAAAAAATGTCTCTACGAAAACCAGATACCATATAGCGATACAATGGAATTGTATATATCAGATACAGAATATTTTTCAAAAATCATTAACCATGGCATCTCCGGAATAGTCAGCTCTCATTTTGCCTCTTCCCTGATGTTGTACGAGCAGATGGAAAGACTGCACTACTATATACCATCCGACTTGTCCCTGGTAAGTCTTCGCAATGACATAAGGGAGGGCATTTCCTTTCCGCATATTTCAAGCCTTAAAATTCCATACATGGAATTTGGTCATTATATTTGTGAAGAACTCATTAAAAAATGTGAAAAAAAGGAGAGCCGCTCAGACTATCTGTTTGCGGTCCCTCTCTCTTTTGATCAGGAGGACAGTCTGGAACCGCCGCCATTCATGCGCGTCAAGAAGCTGGTCGTCGTGGGAAGTATTAATCTTGACGTAACATTTAATGTAGACTGGCTGCCACAGGCGGGAAAAACCACAACTATTCTAAACTCTACAACTACAGCCGGAGGGAAAGGAGCAAATCAATCCGTGGGGGCAGCAAAGCTTCACCGGGAAGTTTCGCTGATCGGCGAAGTCGGAAACGATGCCGATGCCACTTTTCTGCTCGAGACTCTGGAACGTGAAAATGTGAGTACCCAGGGAATCCATCGCTATCTTGGCTCTCAGACC
The DNA here is from genome assembly GCA_002493835.1 of Lachnospiraceae bacterium UBA7060. Lineage (GTDB taxonomy): Bacteria > Bacillota > Clostridia > Lachnospirales > Lachnospiraceae > UBA3282. The sequence goes on from DLAA01000112.1 coordinate 8,216, forward strand.
GGCAAGGCCTATATTTACATTGAAAGCAGCGGCGAGAGCACGATAACGATTCTATCTGGTGCAAACGGAAAACTTTCCGCGGAAAAAATCCGCAGACGACAGCACTTATTTAAAAATGCCGGCTTCTGTCTTTTGGCAACGGAGATTCCAATCGATACGGTAATTGAAGCCGCCAAAATAGCAAGAGAATACGGTGCAAAGAATATTTTAAAACCAGCAGCCCTGAAAGCCATTCCCAAACAGCTTCTTGCCCTCACAGATATCTTTATTCCCAACCGAAAAGAAGCTGCCACTCTATGTCCGAGCTGTGACAGCATAGAAGAACAGGCCGCGTATTTTTTTGAGAAAGGAATAGAAGTTGTCATCATCACTCTTGGCGACGAAGGCTGTTATCTGAAAACTGCAGATACTGCCAAATTTTTTCCGGCATCAGATTTTGTATCAATTGATGCAACCGGAGGCGCCGACGCTTTTATTTCGGCTTTCGCCTCTTACCTGAGCGAGGGATTTTCGCTGGAACATTCTATCCGCATTGCGACATACGCCGCAGGCTTCTGCGTATCAAGACAAGGTGTTGTCCCTGCTCTGGTAGACAGAAATACGCTGGAGACACATATAGGGAAAGTAGAACCAGCATTGTTAGAACAAAACCAAGCTTTTTTTCATTCTTCCTCTTTATAAGATGCGGAAAGAATACGATATATATTATAAGTTGGCTGCTTACTTGTGAAAACAGGCGTAATCAGTCAGCCTTTCATTTCACTTTTACACTTGAATCATATTCTTGACCCGTGAAAAGTAACTGAACTGTTACAAATTATCTGTAAAATTCCGCAAATAACTGTCTTTTTCGCGGAATTAGTGATATAATAACTACATAAGTATCTATTTTTAGGTAGAAATGCCCACTCAGGATGTTTCGCAGGCTACGGATGGCCACCGGAAACATCTGACAAGATTTCACGGAAGAAAGGAGGGCCTATGTCTTACAATACCATTCACAACATGATGAATGTCTACAATTTCTATACGCCTGCCTATGCGCCGAAGTCAAGTACGCCCTATGATACGCATAAGAAGAGCGAACTTCGCAGCGTATATAATTCCATTGTCAAAATGAACAAGGAATCTCCTCTGTTCATTCTGGACACCAGCAAGGAATCCCAGCAGTTTGCCGTCGGCATGAAAGAAAATGCCAGAGAACTTCGCAATACTATCGCTTCTCTCGGCGGCCTCGATGAGGCGGAAATGCTGCATAAAAAGGTGGCATATTCCAGCAATGAGGAAATTGCTTCCGCCAAATATGTGGGATCCAGAAAACCTGACGACGACTTCCCTTCTTATGAGGTAGAGGTAAAGCATCTGGCGTCTTCACAGGTAAATCTCGGGAATTTTCTCCCTGCAGATGAACCGATTGCCCTCTCCCCCGATACGTATTCTTTTGATGTTGGGATCGAGGATCTGAACTACGAATTCCAATTCAGTATCAAGGGAAACGATACAAACAAGGATGTACAAATGCGTCTGGCCCGACTGATCAACAATGCCAATATCGGCATGTCAGCCCAGGTTGTCACAGATGAAGACGGCACTTGTGCTCTGCGCATGGAATCCGACGCTACCGGACTTAAAGATGGCAAGAAGCTGCAGTTTAGCATCTCCGACCAACGTACCAGTAAAACTGCTGGTGTGGTGGATTATATGGGATTGGATTATATCGCATCACCAGCCACCAACGCATCTTTCACAGTGGACGGCGAGGAGTACACATCCCCCTCCAACCACTATACGCTGAATCATACTTATGAATTGCAGTTTAATGGGATAAGCGGAGAGGAGGGCCGTACAGCTTCCATCGGCATCAAAACCGACGTAGAGTCTTTAGCCGAAAATATCAATACTCTGGTGAGAGGCTACAACTCTTTCTTAAAGGCAGTTTCCGAATACAGTTCTGAACAGCCAAAGAGCAATCGTCTCTTCCACGAAATGAGCAGTGTTGCCAGAGTCTATGCAAAGGGCTTAACTTCAGCCGGATTAAATCTGAATCTGGATGGGACGCTGGAAGTGGATAACAATGTACTACGCCAGAAAGCGACCAGCGAAGATGCCAAGGAGGCATTTTCCTCGATGAAGGGTTTTACAAATTCGGTACTTCGAAAAACGAATCAGGTTTCCTTGAATCCGATGGAGTATGTCAACAATGTGATTGTGGCATACAAAAACCCTGGAAAAAATTTTGCAACTCCCTATATCACAAGCGCGTACAGTGGAATGATGTTTAACAGTTATTGTTAGTGTACCATCCATTTTCAGTTATATGACACAGTACACTAGATTATGAAACGCGGCAGGCCGGACAGCCTGCCGCGTTTTTCCTATTACAGAGGGATATTTCCGTGTTTTTTCTTCGGATTTTTTGCCTGCTTATTCTTTAAAGCCCGCAGAGCCTTTATGAGAGCAGTTCTTGTCTCCTCTGGTTTTATCACCTCATTGACATATCCTCTGGCCGCCGCCACATAGGGATTTAAGAATCTGTCCTCGTATTCTTTCTTACATTGCGCACGCATAGCCTCGGGATCCGCCGCTGCTTTTATCTTTCTCTTAAAAGCGATATTGACCGCACCATCTGCCCCCATCACCGCAATCTCCGCGATGGGCCACGCATACACAATATCCGCTCCCATTTCCTTGGAGTTCATAGCGATATACGCACCGCCATACGCCTTTCGCATAATCAATGAAATCTTGGGCACGGTGGCCTCGGAATAGGCATACAGTATCTTAGCGCCGTGACGGATGATACCGTTGTGCTCCTGCGCTGTCCCGGGAAGGAAAGCCGGAACATCGATCAATGTGATAAGCGGTATATTAAAACAGTCGCAAAACCGAATGAAGCGCGCAATTTTATCTGAGGCATGATAGTCCAGTGAACCGCCCATGGAATTGGGCTGATTAGCCACAATACCAACAACCTTCCCCTCCATGCGACACCATCCCACCACTGCATTGGTCGCAAATTCCTTCTGCACCTCGAAAAAGCTCCCTTCATCCACAATGCAGTCAATGACCTCTTTCACATCATAAGCATGACGGGAATTGTCGGGCACGATATCCTGAAGTTTTGCTGCCTTCGTTTTGATGCTGTTTTCCGCTTTCGCGCTGTCGCCTCTTCCAAGCACCTTTCCCACCCTGGCAGGAATACTCAGTCTCTCCGCGGTGTTCACTACCGGCGGTTTCTCCATCCAGTTGCTCGGCAGATAAGACAAAAGCTTGCGCACCCCCATCAGACACTCATTTTCCGTATCATATGTAAAATGCGACACACCACTCTTTTTCGCATGCACTTTGGCGCCGCCCAGCTCCTCCACGGACACCTCTTCGTTAATCACTGTTTTTACCACATTGGGCCCGGTGATAAACATTTTTGAAATGTCTTTCACCATAAAAATAAAATCACAGATGGCAGGCGCATAGCATGCACCCCCAGAACACGGCCCAAGGATCACTGCAATCTGCGGAATGACTCCGGAAGCCTTTGTATGACGCAGAAACATGCCGCTGTAGCCGCTCAGGGAGGAAATACCCTCCTCAATTCTCGCGCCGCCGCTGTCATTGATACAGATTAGAGGTGCCTTCATCTCCATTGCCATATCCTGAATGCGGCATATTTTGAAAGAATGGTACTCGCCCAGCGTACCGCCAATCACGGTAAAATCCTCACTCGCCACAAATACTTGACGACCATCGATTTCTCCATAACCCGTCACCACACCGTCGCCCGGCACACGCCTCTTATCCAAATCAAAGTCATCGATGCGCGACTCCAAAAACCCATCCACCTCCACAAAAGTATCCGGATCAAGCAATATCTCAATCCGCTCCCTGGCCGTCAACTTCCCGGACGCATGCTGCTTATCAATCCTGCCAGGGCCTCCTCCCAGCAGAGCCCGCTCCCTTCTTCTATCCAGTTCCTTGTTCGCCTCATCCCAATTCATAAAGCGCCTCCATAATGCCTTATTGTATTATTGTGCAGATCCTATTACACCGGACCAGCAGACTGGAAATGCTTCCCATTTTCAGTCCAAAAATACTTTGATATTCAAACTATCATGGTATATTATAGGCGGAGTCCTATTTCTTGTCAAGACTCCGCCAAAAATTTAGGATATTTCTTTTTTAATTACACTCCACTGCCTCCAACGCCCGGGCGACCACCTTGTCCATATCATAATATTTGTACTGCCCTAGCCGGCCTCCAAAGATCACATAGGGTTTTTCCTCGGCAAGCTTCTGATAAGCTTGGAACAGAGCATCATTTTTCTCATCGTTAATGGGATAGTAGGGTTCTTCCCCCTCTTTCCAGACCGCCGGATATTCTCTCGTAATTACAGTAGATGACTGCGTGCCAAACTCAAAGTGCTTATGCTCAATCACCCTGGTATAAGGAATTTCTCTCTCCGTATAATTCACTACTGCATTGCCCTGGTAGTTATCACAGCCCGCAAGTGTCTCCGTTTCAAACCGCAGCGAACGATATTCCAGGTGACCAAGGGCAAAATCGAAATACTCGTCGAGCATTCCCGTGTAGACTACCTTTTCATAACTATTACCCTCGTGGTCCGTCACAGTCACACGACCGTCCCGTTCCTGCTCCACAGCAAATTCTCTGTAGGACACACCCGTCCTCACTTCAATGTCCTGCAGCATCCTCTCCACCATGGCTGTGTAACCGCCTATCGGAATACCTTGATAACGATCATTGAAGTAATTATTGTCGTAAGTAAACCGCAGCGGCAGTCTCTTGATAATGAAGGCGGGAAGCTCACTGCAGGCCCTGCCCCACTGCTTCTCGGTATAACCCTTTACCAGCTTCTCATACACGTCCCTGCCCACCAGCGAAAGTGCCTGCTCTTCCAGATTCCTCGGCTCGGTAATGTGAAGATCAGCGATCTGCTCCGCAATCTTCGCCTTCGCTTCATCCGGTGTCACCACGCCCCACATTTTATTAAATGTATTCATATTAAAAGGAAGATTGTACAATTCCTCCCGGTAACGGGCAACAGGAGCATTGATGTACTGGTTAAACTCCGCAAATTTATTTACATAATCCCATATTTTTTTGTCGGAAGTGTGAAAGATATGCGCCCCATAACGGTGCACTTGTATCCCTTCCACATCCTCCGTATAAATATTGCCGGCAATATGCTTTCTTCTGTCTATAAGAAGTACACGCCGGCCCTGCCTGTGCATTTCGTGGGCAAACACAGAGCCGTACAGCCCTGCACCCACAATTAAAAAATGATATCTCATCTCTGTTTCCTATTTTATACCTATTCCTCTACTGCTTTATACTTATCCAGCTGAGCATAATCTTCCATCAGCTCGAGAGCTTTCTTGCGGCCTGTCTTATTCAGCTTCACATAATACTGCATCACACGGTTTTCCATGATCTTTCCCCCCAATAAACTTTTCTGATTAATAGGTGAAAAATCCACTGGGTTCAGATTCAGTTTGTCACACATACGGATCACAGTCCCGTAAGCCATGCCCTCAATACCACGGTCCAATGCAGTGACCAACGTAGAGTACGGTATTGACATCTCAATTGCAAATTGTCTGACGCTCTTGTGCTGCTTTAAGATTTCCGATTTCAAGATTTCTGCCTTCGTCATAATAGACCCCCTTATCATACGCCATTTTCTTTATGAGAAGAAGTCTCCTCTCCGTTTGGGACAGTATAACATATTTTAGACGAAAAAGGAAGCACTAACCGCATTCTTTAAACGGGATATCGTCGATATTGTCAACCTTTCTCAATTTTTCTCATACTTTTTGTACAAAAAGTACAACAAAAACACTGTTCCATGTCAAAAAAACCGTATTGTCGCAGTGCATAGATGGTGTTAAAATAGGAATAGATTACATAATCACAAAAGAGGTGTTAAAATGTTACCCGTTTCTGTGTGCATGATTGCCAAAAACGAAGATAATCACATCGAGGAATGTCTCAAAAGACTTCGTCCCTGCCGCTTTGAAATTATCGTGGTGGACACTGGTTCCGTGGATAGGACTGTGGAGGTCGCCCACAAATATGCGGATAAGGTTTTCCATTTCGCCTGGTGTGACGATTTCAGCAGCGCAAGAAACTTTTCGATCCAACAGGCTGCTAATGACTGGGTGCTGATCGCAGACTGTGATGAGTATCTCGAAAATGTAAATCTCGCCAAGCTGGAAGAAGCTCTCACCGGCCGAAGGGAATCCGTGGGCATGATCACCCGCAATAATCCCTATACAGTACAAGGCTCCCGCTCCATCATGTCTGAACATATTGGCAGGCTTTTTAACAAAAATTACTGCCACTACGAGGGCAGTATCCACGAACAGGTGCGTACGATGCAGGGCAGAGAGCCGGACAGCTTTCCCATACCCCTCACCTTTTACCATGAAGGATATGTAAGTGAATCCGATAAACGCATGCGCGCTACCAGAAATTTAGAAATGCTTCTGCATGATCTGGCACAGAAAGGTCCCAGCCCTTATCTCTATTTCCAGCTAGGTCAGAATTACATTTCTCTAAACGATATGGAAAAGGCTGCTCACTATTACAAGCTGGGATTGGACTTAAACGCAGATCCCAACTCCGATTTTGTTCAGAGCATGGCAGAAACCTACGGCTACTGCCTAATGGATCTGGCCAAATACGACACAGCTATGTCCTTAAAGGAAAAATATGATCTGTTTTCCCACAGGGCGGATTTTGTCTATCTGATGGGAATGCTCTATATGAAAAAAGGAGAGCCTGCAAAGGCCATGAAAGAATTTAAGAAAGCTACCACGCTGGCGGCCTACTCCCGCAGAGGCGTCAACAGCTACCGCGCCAATTATCAGATAGGCGATCTCTACGCAGGCATGGGCGATCTAGAGCAGGCCCGGGCCTACTACAAAAAATGTGGAGACTATGAACCTGCTGTGAGAAAACTTAGAGAGCTGTCCGCTTCTGACTCAGCCTCCTGACCGAAAGGAGATGCCTTGTTTCCCTTATCCGTTTGTATGATTGCCAAAAATGAAGAAAAACATATCGGAGAATGCTTAGAACGCCTTTCCCCTTACGGCTTTGAAATTGTGCTCACGGACACCGGTTCCACAGATCATACTTTGGAGATTGTAAAAAAATACACTGATCGAATTTATCACTTCGACTGGTGTGACGATTTCAGCGCCGCACGGAATTTTTGTATTGAAAAAGCCTCCCATAATCGGATACTTTCTCTCGATTGTGATGAATATTTGGAGCAAATTGATCTCCCTGCACTTAGCCGCTGTATGAAACAGCACCCGTTGTCTGCCGGCCGTATTCTGATCCGTAACCGGTTTCTGCGTGACGGACAGATTTCTTTTGAGCAGACACGGGTGAGCAGACTGGCTGACCGCAGGTATTTTCATTTCACAGGAGCAATCCATGAACAATTCGAAAACCGTGATATTTCCCTTGGAAGAACCATTTATGACGCACCACTCACAATTCTTCACGTAGGTTATGACGAAAGCGAGTCCGACATGCAGTCGAAATCCCTCCGCAATATCTCTCTCCTCAAAACCCAGCTGGAAAGGGAAGGGCCTGATCCCTATCTTTATTTTCAGTTAGGACAGAGCTTCCGTAGACTGGGGGATTCCGAGCGGGCGCTGGAATATTTCGATGCCGGACTCTCCATGGAAGTAGATCCCTCCCTCGACTATGTGAGAACCATGGTGGAATCTTTCGGCTATACACTGCTTGATCTGAAGCGCAGCAAAGAAGCGCTGGGGCTTGCCGAGCTCTATGATGTATTTGCGGTGCGGGCAGATTTCATCTTTCTGATGGGGCTTGTGTATATGAATAATGGACTCTTTGATGCAGCAGTCTCCGAATTCCAAAAGTCTACCTCAATGAAAGAGTTTTCCGTATATGGCGTAAACAGTTATATGGCAAATTACAACATTGGTGTGATTTACGAATGCACAGGCCATATCCCGGAAGCACTTGATTACTACAAAAAATGCGGAGACTATGAGCCCGCGCGAGTGCGGCTTAAAGCGCTCTCGCGCGTGGAAGGTTAAGTTTAATAACCCGCAGCAAACGATGGGGTATGAAACCCTCGCGGGAATAAAATAGTTCCCCAGCTTCTGAAACAGTTTCTCTAGTCTAAATTACGCGCTGTAATACTAAACGTCGCTGTCCTGCATCCTGCATACCGGCATCCATCTGTGTCTTTGCCTTTTATAATTACTGTCGCCCTGCCCTTATTGATGTTGTTTACATAGACTACCTCTATATCAGGGACATCGCCCTCGACGACAGCTCCGTTTACAACCACTTTAATCTGTTCGCTGGTTATCCTGCTTCCGGTATATGAAATTTTATTAACAGGACTGCCGCCAGCATCCTGGAAAGTTATCTTAGCCCTGGAAAGATCCTGTGCCTCGCGGACCTTGTAGCTTACGATCTTTGTGCCGGAATAATTGTTCCCCTTTGCTTCAAGCTTTACCCATACGACAGCCCCGGCTCCAACCTTATTCTTTCCTTTCATCTGTGCGGCACCGGCATTATCCTCTGGATTCTCTGTGTAATAGGTAACTTTATAATTGGAAGCTTTAACCAGGGCATTCGTTTTGTCCTTATCCTCGATTACATATGGAACGGACTTATAAATCCCTTCCTTTCCCTTGTATGCCTGGTCTGCTATTACCACTTCCATCCCGCCTATGTCCGCTTTTTCGATTTCAAAACTTACGGTCTGCTTTGCATGACCCTTGTAATTGCCAAGGAAAGTGATAACGCACTCTGCATTTTGGCCGACTTTCTTATTTCCTCTGTAGGAAAGTTTATAGTCCCTGCCTTCTGTTAAAACCACGCCGGCATGATCCATTACAGCCAATCTACTGTTAAAAGTGACTCCGGCACCCGTAAAGGTAAACGGAACCCTTATCTTATTGTCCGCCGCGCTGACACCGTCAAAGCTGACGCGAAACGCCCCATCCTTAACCGGCATGATCGTGTAGGATTTGCTGATACTTCCAGTATACGCCCCCATCCCCACAACGGTAAATTTCTTCGTTCCCGCACTTATTATGTCGTTTGGATATACAATATCGTAATCCCTGCCGTATACCATATCTGTCTTGGCCGCATCTTTGGCCGTTACAGTCAATGCGCCGTCTATCTCGTGGATATAATGTCTGCCGCCGTCATACGTGAGTGTACCAAGTTTCATTTTATCAACAGTCACGGCAAATCTGGTCAAACTCTTTTTATCCACTACATGAAGCGTGACCGTCCTGCTTCCGGTGAAGTTTCCGCCGGATTTGCCCTCAATTGTAACTGTAGTATTATGATCGGCATTCCCAAGTTTTCTGCCCGCTATTTCCCTGCCGCCCGCGTCCTTTATGACATAGTCCTTACTGGTAAGCTTGATATTGTTGAAATACAGCACGGGAGCTAACTTGGAACCGTCTGCCAGCGTCAGTGTTTCTTCGCCGTTTCTATCTTTCGCCGCGCCGCAAAGAGCTGCATCCGCGATATCCCTCGGCGCAATCTCAAAGTTTGTTTCGCTGTTTGTCCTGCCAAAGCTTCCTTTGCCGGTTACAGCAATCTTAGCAGTTCCGACTTTCACGTTGTTTACATATTTTACCGTATAATCACTGCCCAGAATAAGCCGTCTGCCATTGTAAGAGACTTTAATTTCAGGCTTAACCGCTGTTCCTGTGTAGGCAGTTTTCCTGTCATTCTCGTCAGCCAGCCGTATCTTTAGCCCTGTTTCGTCGCCCGGCTGCTCTGGCTGCTCTGGCTGCTCCGGAGACTTATCGGCCGTCTTATTCACTGTGATTACGAGGTCTGCCTTTACACTCGGAATTGTGTAAACGGCGCCGCTTTCATCAGCGATCGGCGTTATCGTTCTTCCTCCCATCCTGGCGGCGACCGTATAAGTCCAGCCTTCTGACTTCACTAACTGAAACGTATAATCCGCGCCTTCTTTCACTTCATAAACCGTTTCTCTGCCTATGTCTTCTCTGCCCGTACCGTTAAAAGTGACTGTGTAAATTTTCTTTTCCGGCTCAGACGGCTGTTCCGGAGACTGGCCGGCTGTCTTATTGACTGTGATTACGAGGTCTGCGCTTACGCTTGGGACTGTGTAGACGGCGCCGCTTTCATCATTCCCAAGGGTTACGGGCTCTCCTCCCATTGTCGCCGTTACTGTGTATGTGAAGCCTTCCGACTTCACAAGCGTAAATGTATAAGCTGTGCCTTCCTCCGCTTCGCCAGGCGTTCCTTCGGCAATATCGTCCCTACCGGTCCCTTCAAAAGTTACCGTATAGGTTTTGCTGCCTACAGAGGATACTATCGTCAATATTCCATTTTTATATTGAATTTCGTAGTTCATTCCCGCATTCGCGCCATAAGGAATGATTTCATAACTGCCTTCTGCAGCAGTATTTATATTCTCGGGATTATATTTAAGCTGCGGCTGTTTAATCAGTGTATCCCCATCCAGCATCCCACTGACTTTACAAGTCAATCCTGTCAGCGCTGGCGCCGGCCTGCCTGCTTTAACCGAGAGCGACGGAGCCTCTATTGTTATTTCTTTTTGCCGGATAGTAAAACGATATACTTTTTGGCCTGTGTATCTGTCATTGTCTGCGACCTCGACAGATAATCTATAATATCCCGCCTGTTTTGGCGCCTGCGCTGTTTCTGCATAGTATCTGCCGTTCTCCATCGTCCCCGAATACAGATAATTAATCGCAACATCCGATACCGCACTTCCCGACATAGTCTCGGCAATCGCCTGCCCGCTGTATGATATAGGTTTTCCATCATATATCTTATCTTCGATTGATACTCCCGAAATGCGCAGGACTTTTTTTACACTGCCGGTGCCGTCTCCCGGATACCCATTTTTATACAAATCAACAGACGCGGCCAATCCTGCGGGCAGTTCCGCATATACATCGCCGTTTTCATCGTACCACTGTTCACCCTCTCCTCCCGGCAGCGTGACTCCCGCAGGACAATTGGAAGGCGCATCAAGATAAGACAATCCGGCACAATTATAAAACATATCATTCGCATCTGTCACTTTACTCATGTCAAAGCTGCCTAAACCAAGACTGTTCAAACTGCGGCAGCCATAAAACATACTTCCCATATTGGTAACTTCACTTGTATCAAAGCCGCTTACAATCAAATCGTTCAGATTACTGCAATAATAGAACATAGAATTCATATTACGAATATTGCTTGTATCAAAAGAGCTTAAATCAAGGTTCCTCAAACCGCTGCAGTAATAAAACATCTTCTCCAGGCTTTTTGCCTTACTTATATCAAAGCTGCTCAAATCAAGGTCCCACAAACCGCTGCAGCTTTCAAACATGCCTGCCATATATTGGACATTACTTGTATCAAAGCTGCTTACATCAAGGCTGCGAAGCCCGCTGCATCCTCTGAACATCCATTGCATACTTATAACCTGACTTGTATCAAAGTTTCTCAAATCAAGTCTTTCCAATTGACTGCAGCCCATAAACATGGCCCCCATGTTTTGGACCCGGCTCGTGTCCAGCTTACTTAAATCCACAGATTTTAAACTATGACAGCCCCAAAACATACTTGCCAGATTTATAATGCCCGATATATCCACCTCCGCCGATTGTACCAGCCGGCTCTGCCATGGCGGCGCAACATTAGCACACCCCAAACTTTCCTCTTCCTGATACTCTCCCGTCCCTTTTATCGTAAGCTTCCAGTCATCATCAATTTCCCATGAAATTTGATTGACAGTGCCTTTTCTGACTACCGACAGCGTCCCATTTACATACTTAACGCGATAGTTTTTCAGCGGAGTCTCAGTACTCCTGTATGGAATAATATCATAGCTTCCCTCCGTATCTGTGGAAATATTGTTTTCACTATATTTCCGCATCACTGCTCCGACTCCAGCGTCATCCCCTTCAATAAGCCCTTCTATAGTTACATCAATATCCCACACTGATGGTAATGTGCCGCCGACTGCAATTTCCGCCGACCCTGCGGTTATCGTCACGTCTCTGGGCTCAATTCGGAACGTATAGGCGTCTTCATCTTCCAATTTATATTTATAGGAATCAGCTTCCCCGAACGATAACTTATAAGTTCCCACCTCCGTGGGGGCGTCATAACTTCTATAATAGGAATTCTCATCGACGCTTTCATATAAAAGCTTCACATCGTCTTTATATATATTCCCCGATGCATCCACGACAACAGGGGTTCCTGTATATGGACTGCTTTCCCCGTCATAAACCTTGTCGTCCATGGTTATGCCGGATATGGACACAGGCGTCCTCTGGTCAAAAAAATGGACGCTATAGTTCATATAAGCTTCTCCACTTTTTGTTATTTCTACTTCAAATGTGTCTCCATCGTTATACGCTTCTATATTATTTGGTCGGAAAATTACACAGCCCGGACACGGATTCCCGTCATAGCTATTATCAACCTTAAAATAACCGTCTGCTTTATCGCTGGAAAAATTCCACACCGTCCCATCATTTGTCCTGGTGAGCATAACCTGTATTTCAGACTCCTCAACTAGCCCGTCAATCAAAACCGACCAGGCGTCTGAATCGACGGTGTTGAAGTAATCAACAGGCATATTCTGTGCAGGCCACGCGACTCTCCATATATTTTCACTGCTGCCATTTGCATCCTGGACATAGGTAGCGGTGTATCTTCCCGCCATGCCAAACCCTGTCGATTTCATATGTGGCTGCAGCAGCCATCTGCGATGGCCGACTTTGCCAATATTGCTTCTGTCACTGTCTGACATATAACCCATAAGAGACATGTTCACTGTTGGATCTATCCCTAAATTCGAACATGCAGCGCCGCCATACCCCAGCTTATACAAATCCTCATCCATGCCGGATGGTTGTACAGGATCATGGCTCAATGGACCATTTGCCGCATTTACCACCGACGCCGCCTGCGCCGCTTTATTATACTCATCCGAAAGTTCTACATCATATGACACCCCCGCTATGTAACGGATCTGATTCAACAGGCCAAGTGCCGATTCCAAAGTCTCGTCAGATAACGCACCCGCACGGTAAGGCGCCGTGACACTCGGCTCTTCGGCATATGTTGTCTCGTCCGCCGGAGACGCCGGGCTATTCACCAAAAAGGCGCGGATTTCATCCTGCGTATGGTAAGCGGCCTGGAGCCCTCCCGAAGCGCTTCTATTTTTTCCGTCTCCGGTGAAAGCCGTCATATCATTCCCTACAGTGATTTCTACTTCCGCAGTCATTCCGTCATATGTTATTTCAAGCAGCTTTCTTCCCGCTGTGTCCATATCTATGGTGTCTGCATTGGTAGCGTACCCCTCCGCAACTTTTCGAACCGCGCCTTTTTCGTCGTAATAGTATACTTTCAGATCATCAATATTCAGCGTATCCCCGCAATCATAGATTGTCTTTGTTTTTTCTGCTGCTACTGCTGGCACGGCGGGAACCTGATTTTTCATAATGACGATACTGTAAGACAAACCTTCCGGTATCACAGTGATTTCTGTTCCATCGCATTGATACCACATATCAGAATCGGCGCCTTTGGGCAACAGTATTTCTGCTGCATTATTACACGGCGTATAAATTACAGCCAAACTGCTGCAGCCGGAAAACATATCGCTCATATTAGTCACCTGGCTGGTATCGAACTTACTTAAATCCAGACTCCTCAGATTGCTGCAGCCGGAAAACATATAACTTGCATCGATTGTACCTGTTAAATCTATTTCTGCGCTCTTGATCGTATCCGCCTGTGAAAGCCACGGCGCTTTCGAATTGCCATTATCTCCTGAAGGCTCCGCAAACTCCCCGGTCCCTTTCACAGTCAGTTTTCCATCCGCATCAATATTCCATGAGACACTGGAGCTCTTTTCCGCATTTTGTTCGTCCGCAATATCTGTGCCGGAATTCTCCGGCGTCATTTCCGGCTCGTCAGCTCCGATTCCGGCTTCCTCTTCCGGCTCCTGTGCACCTTCACCCGCTTGCACACTTCCATCCTCTCGTGCGCTTTCATCCCCCTGCTCTATTTCCGATTCCGTTCTTTTCTCTTCCGTGGCTGCAGATTCTTCTCCTGTTTCCGGAGCCTCTCCTTCCTTACCGTTCTCCATTTCATTTTTTTCAGGCTCTTCATCCTTTACCGATTCGGGCTCTACAGCCGTATCCTCCGCGACAGTTTCCTCTCTCTGTCCTTCCGGTTCAGAGACCTCCTCCGTCGCTTCAACGCCCAGATCTTTTGCAAAGGCGTTGACCGTATAAAATTTCGAGCTTGAAACCACCATTACGGCAGTTAAAATACCTGCCAACAATCTCTTGCCCAACATACCTGTTCTCCTCCCTTTAACATTTGCATTTCCCCATGCCGCATTATCACAGCAGGTTTACTCCTCTTCCAAAAATCCCCGCTTTTCAGCTATCTTTTTTGCTGTTAAGGATTTATACTCATCCCTCATGCCTGAAACGCAGATTTATTAATATTATATTCCTGCCTCATAACACTGGCAAGCCTATCCCAAGTAAAGTAAATTTTGCTTTTATATGAAAAGAAGGCACAGCCTCAAGCCATGCCTTTTCTTTCTTCAAATCACCATCGGAACTCTCTTCTACGCCCCTTCCTACGCGCGCAGCTTCCAGATATCGCGGTTATACTCCGCAATGGTTCTGTCGGAAGAGAAGAATCCCGCCTTGGCGATATTTACAAGCATCATCCTTCTCCATTTCTCCTGATCCTCATAATCTGCTATCATCTTATCCTTGACAGCGATATAATCCTCCAGATCCAGAAGAGTCATAAACCAGTCCTTATTCAGCAGTTCCTTGTGAAGTCTCTCCAAATTATCCTTATGCCCAACCTTTAACGCTTCCTTGCTCACGATAAAGTCAACCGCTTTCTGTATCACAGGCGATTTCTTATAATAGTCCTTTGAAACATAATCGGCCTTCTCATAGTGCTCGATGACCGCTTCCGATTTCTCACCGAAAATATAGATATTGTCATCTCCCACCAGCTCATGAATCTCCACGTTGGCGCCATCAGAGGTGCCCAGCGTCACCGCGCCGTTCAACATAAACTTCATATTGCCTGTTCCGGAAGCCTCCTTGGAAGCTAGGGAAATCTGCTCGGAAATATCACAGGCAGGAATCATCTTCTCAGCGTAAGCCACATTATAATTCTCCACCATAAGCACGGTCATGTAAGGACTGACTTCGGGATCCTTGTTGACAATCTCCTGCAGCACCAAAATCAAGTGGATGATATCCTGTGCAATCACATAAGCGGGAGCTGCCTTTGCACCGAAAATGAAGGTCAGCGGCCTCACTGGTTTCTTGCCGGCCTTGATCTCCAAATATTTATGAATGATATAGAGCGCATTCATCTGCTGCCTCTTATACTCATGCAACCGTTTACTCTGAATATCAAAGATAGAATCCGGATTCAGCGTCACTCCCTCCGCCTTCTGCACGTAGGCTGCCAAATCTTTCTTTCGGTTCATCTTGATCCTGGCAATGCGTTCGAGCACATTCTCGTCGTCAATATAGGCGAGTAATTTTTCCAGATTGCCAGCATCCTTCTTATAGCTGTCCCCAATAGTTTCCGAGATAAATTCAGCCAGCTCATGATTACAGGATAAGAGCCATCTTCTAAAAGTGATTCCGTTGGTTTTATTGTTAAACTTTTCAGGATATATTTTATAAAAAGCATTTAATTCCGTATTCTTTAAAATCTCCGTATGAATCGCTGCCACACCATTCACTGAAAAGCCGTAGTGAATATCGATATGAGCCATATGCACCTTGTCATCCTCATCGATAATCTGCACCTTGGGATCTTTGTACTTCGCCGCCACACGCTTATCCAATTCCTTTATGATCGGTACAAGCTGGGGCACTACTTTCTCCAAATAAGCTAACGGCCATTTCTCCAAAGCCTCCGCGAGAATCGTATGATTTGTGTAGGCACAAGTTTTGCTAACAACCTCGATAGCCTCATCCATAGTGAAGGCTTTCTCGTCCACCAGAATGCGTATCAACTCAGGAATCACCATGGTAGGATGCGTGTCATTGATCTGGATCACTGCGTGCTCATACATCTTTCGAAGGTCATACTGCTTCTCCTTCATCTCCTTCAAAATCAGCTGCGCAGCATTGCTCACCATAAAATACTGCTGATAGATGCGCAGCAAATTACCGGCTTCGTCGGAGTCATCCGGATAAAGGAATAATGTCAAATTCTTCTCGATATCTTCTTTGTCAAAATCAATTCCCTTCTTGACCAAGCTCTCATCAATGCTCTCAATATCAAACAATCTCAGCTTATTCACGCCATTATCATAGCCGATGACATCTATGTCATAAAGTCTGGATGTCACCTTTTTGTCGCCAAACGCTACCTCAAAGGCAGTATCCGTTTTTGTGAGCCAGGACTGTTCCTCAATCCAGTCATTTTTCTCAGCGGTCTGCAGTTTATCTTTAAATTTCTGCTTAAAAAGGCCAAAGTGATAATTCAAGCCGATACCCTCTCCCGGAAGTCCAAGGGAAGCGATAGAATCCAGAAAGCATGCTGCCAGACGCCCCAGTCCGCCATTTCCAAGGGAAGGCTCCGGCTCCACCTCCTCGATCACGGAAAGCTGCTTTCCGTTCTTTTTGAGAATCTTATCCAGATTGTCGTAGATCCCCAGATTGATCAGGTTGTTGGACAACAGCTTACCAATCAGGAACTCCGCGGAAATGTAATAAATTTTTTTCTCCCCCTCAATTCGCTCTGACGCACTCATCAGTTTCTTGGAAAGCTGAAGAATGCTGTAGTAAAGCTCTTCGTTGCTGCAGGCAGCAACAGACTTACCATAGCCGCTCTGTGTTTGATTCTCAAGCTCCTGCTCAAGATTCATCACCAATATGTCTCTTTTCAGATTGCTTGCTTGTGCCATGTTTTGAAACCTCCTTTTTGTCTTCTTTACTTTATGATTTTTCTTTATTTATGTTTTTTTATTCAATCTTATCATTCCTTGTTCTCACACAGGACATATTACTCCTCATTTCTGAGCAGCTTGTTGCAAAAAAGCGATTGAAAAATCAGTTCATCAGCATGATTTTTAATCTAAAATATCCTCGTATTTCATCCTCACCAGTTCATATCCCAGCACGATCTGCCTTCCTTCACCGCCATCCAAAAGCCGTTTTAATTCTTCCACAGCTTCCGAGGCAATCCGCTTAAAATTCTGCCTGACCGTATTCATCTGCTTCCCCGCATACCCCATCAGTGTAATCCCGTCAAACCCGCATACCGGACGAAAAATATCCATCTCGATAAGCGCTTTCATCGCGCCTATCGCCATCAAATCGGAAGCGCATACCACAATATCCTTCTTCTTCGCATATCGGAATGTCAATTCTCTTGCCAGTCTTTCCGAGAACTCGCCATTTCTAACAAGCAGAGGTATCTCTTCCTCTCTGGCAAGCCTCTGAATGCCTGCAAGTCTCTCTTTTGTGACATAACCGTTCCTTTTACCTGCAAGATATAGTATACTCTTTCCCTTGTTCTCCGTGAGCGTTTTCTTCGCCACTTCATACTGGGCCGCCGCTTGGTCAATCCAGACCGATGAGGAATATTCATTCACCAAAGGCGCATCCACTGTCACAATCTTAAAAAGCTGTGAATGAATCAGTTCCTTTAGCACCTTGTCGTCCCTCGACATGCCAAAAATCAAAAGACCCGTAATACTTTGGGACTGCAGATAATTCACAACCTCATCCAGGTTTTTGTTTTTCAGCATAGAATCAAAAATAGTGATCACGTCCAAATTTAATTCGACCGCCCGGCCTATGGTGCCTGTTATATACTGCATATTAATCTCATCCACCGTCTGAGACGCATTGTTCAGATTCAGAAGAAGAGCCACCCTGCCTGATTGTTTGGAGGAGAGCGCCGCCGCAACGGAATTAGGTACAAAATTCAACTCCGCCACTGCCTGATTCACTTTTTTCTTAGTCTCCTCACTCACGTTGGGGTAATTATTTAACACTTTAGATACAGTGGAAATCGCCACCCCTGCCTGTTTTGCGACATCTTTGATCGATACCATATTTTTCCATCCCGAAACGATCTCTGTATTTGTAAGTTTATGGAAATCGTTTTCCGAGATCATCATATAACAAAAGAGTGGTTTTGTCAAACCACTCTTTTAAAAATTTTTATTTTTCCATTCAGCCAGATCACATAGAGACCGGCCAAACTACTGAAACCATCACTTTCTCACCAGGTGTCTCGGCAATCCATTCACGTAGAGAGGCTGCAGCTCACCCATAATCAACGGTCTTGCATATTTTTCATACTCCTCAGTAAGACCCTTGCCATCCGCTGTGATCCACTCATCGGGCACATTTCTCTCCACATTTGCAATTGCATGAATATCATAAGCGCTTGTACCACACTGATAAGGATTCTCTCCATTTCTATCAAGTGTGATCATCATGCCGGTCTTCCCCTCTTCCGCTGCCATCACAGCGTCATGTCCAACCTGGAAAGCCTCGTTGATATCTGTCAGGGATGCCAGATGAGTCGCCGCTCTCTGCAGCGTTGAGAACTCGATTGCACGTGTCTTAAGACCTGTCTCCGCCGCGATCTTCTCCGCGAGCATAACAGCCGTGCCGGACATCTGCTTGTGTCCAAATGCATCCACAGCAACTTCTCTTCCGATCTCACATACATATCTGCCATCCGCAACCTTCACACCTTCAGAAACAGCAATCACAACAGAAGACTTCTTCGCAGCAAGGTCTTTCACGTACGCGACAAAATTGTCAATATCAAAAACTTTCTCCGGCAGGTAAATGGCATCACAGCCCTCACAGTCATCGCCCTTAGCCAGCGCTGCAGCCGCGGTAAGCCAGCCCGCATTA
Source organism: Lachnospiraceae bacterium UBA7060 (assembly GCA_002493835.1). Classification (GTDB taxonomy): domain Bacteria; phylum Bacillota; class Clostridia; order Lachnospirales; family Lachnospiraceae; genus UBA3282. The sequence goes on from DLAA01000112.1 coordinate 27,191, forward strand.
CGTCCCATAATCTCTACGATGCAAACCGTAGGCTTTTTCGCGCCAAAAGATGCATTGTCACGAATCACTTCCTTCAGGGAAGCCGCGATATATTTCGCTGCGGAACCGTAGCCCGGGCAATGGTCTGTCACCGGCAAATCATTATCGATGGTCTTGGGAACACCCATGAATCTCTGCGGCTTGTTATGCGCCGCCGCATAGTCAGACAGCATCTTCACTGTATCCATGGAGTCATTGCCGCCCGCATAAAACAGACACTCAATGTCATGCTTCTCCATGATTTCAAAAACTTTTTCGTAAACATCCTCATGTCCCTCAATCTTGGGCATCTTAAAACGGCAGGATCCCAAAAAAGCGGAAGGTGTTCTCTTCAAGAGTTCGATTCCTGTCTCATCGTCCAGGTATTCACCCAGATCAATCATTTTGTCCTCCAAAAAGCCTTCGATACCGTGAACCATACCGTAAATCTTCTTCACTCCCAGCTTCTTAGCAGCGGCATACACACCTGCTACGGAAGAATTGATAACGGCTGTAGGGCCGCCGGACTGACCAACAACAATGTTTCCTTTCATGTGACTGTCTCTCCTTTATTTTTTATTTTTGCTGCAAAATATTTATTTCGTCTGCAGCAGTGCTCTATTTCTCTTTGTGCTCTATAGTATACCAAAAAATTCCTTTTAAAACAAGTACAAGCAAGGAAATGTTAAAAACACAAAATGCAGTTTTTTCCTTGCGTCAACGCGAAAAGTCTTGATTGTATTTATTTTTTAAACATGTTACACTTTTGATGTATGATTGAAATTATATATCTGTTCGTCAGCTGTCTGCGTAGTTACTGTGCCGGCCCCGGAAGCATTTTTCCATTTATTTTCAGAAAGGTTCGGGTATTTTCATTATGATGAATTATATTATTAGCTGTTGTTCTACTGCGGATCTCTCCGCAGAGCATTTCAAAAGGCGCAATATTTCCTATGCCTGCTTTCACTATGAACTGAACGGCCAAGAATATTTGGATGATCTTGGAAAAAGCATGCCATTTGAGCAATTCTATCAATCAATGGCTGAGGGCGCCGAGACCAAAACCTCCCAGATCAATGTTGTAGAATTCACAGAATACTTTGAACCTTTTTTGAAAGCCGGAAAAGATGTTCTGCATCTATGCCTATCCTCCGGCATCTCCGGAGTCATCAACTCCGCCATGACTGCCAAAGAAAATCTGGAGGAACAGTATCCCGGCCGAACCATCTATATTGTAGACTCTCTTGCCGCCTCCTCTGGCTTTGGTCTTCTCATGGATAAGCTTGCGGACCTGCGCGATGAGGGTATGCCCATCGAAGAACTCTACCAATGGGCACTGGATAACCGCCTGCGCTTAAACCACTGGTTCTTCTCTACAGACCTGACATTCTATATCAGAGGCGGCCGCATTTCGAAGACATCCGGTATGATCGGCAATATGTTAAATATCTGTCCACTTCTGAACGTGGATTATCAAGGATGCCTCATCCCCCGCTGCAAAATCCGCACCAAGCGCAAGGTCATACACACCATCGTAGATAAAATGGAAGAGTGTACCGAAGAAGGCCGCGGATACAACGGCAAATGTTATATCTCACAGTCGGCCTGCTACGCGGATGCAAGACTCACGGCAGATCTGATTGAGGAACGTTTCCCGAATCTGGACGGCAAAGTATTGATAAACAGTATCGGCACTACCATTGGCGCCCACACAGGCCCTGGTACGGTAGCCGTGTTCTTCTGGGGAAAAAAGAGAGTTGACTGATCTGGTCAACTCTCTCTGCATATGCACTTTATGGCACACGTCTCCCCTTTACCGCATCAGATATACAAAATACCCTGCATAACCGAGAAGCATAACCGCGCCGCCAAGACGGCCAAGGCGCTTATTTTTAAAAACGCAAATCCATAAAAGAACTGTCGACGAGATACATACAATACCATCTGTCAAGAATTCAGGCGCATACGCCACTGGTGTGATCAGCGCCGAGGTCCCCACTACAAAAAGAATATTAAAAATATTACTGCCAACGATATTGCCGACGGCGATATCTGCTTTGCCTTTAATAGCCGCCGTGACGCTCGTCACAAGCTCAGGAAGAGATGTGCCAAATGCCACAATGGTCAGACCGATCAACCGCTCGCTCATGCCAAATATCAGTGCAAGCTCTGTAGCCGCATCCACCGCCACATCAGAGCCTGCCACGATCATTACACCTCCAAGCACAATATACAGAAGCATCTTCCAGACCGGCATAGGCTTGTCTTCCAGTACCTCCTCCGCCAAACCGCTGCCCTTTTTCGCAATCACCAGCAAATAGCCAAGATAACCAAGCATCAGTGCCCACAAAATCAGGCCGTCAGAAAAAAGAAGCGTGTAATCACCCGTACATCCCATCACCAGAAGAACAGCCGTCACCAAAATCACAAATGGAATCTCATATTTCACCGTAGTCTTCTGTACTGCAATGGGAGCAATCACAGCGGTAAGTCCTAAAATTAGCAGAACATTTAAAATATTGCTTCCCACGATATTTCCGATAGTGATCTCCGCGCTTCCTTTTAAAGCTGCCGACACACTGACCGCCGCCTCCGGCAGAGACGTACCCATGGCAACGATGGTAAGACCGATCACAAGCTGAGGAATGCCAAACTTCTCTGCTACTTTACTCGCTCCCTCCACAAACCAGTCCGCGCCCTTTACAAGGAGCACAAACCCCAACGCCAACAACCCAATTTGAACTGCAACTTCCATATCTTTTCCTCCGTTTCCGAAAGCTCCACGCCATTCATAAAAGAAAGACGGGGCTTTCAACATTTTTCATGCTAAAAGTCTCGTCCTTTCTATTCTTCCTCCAATATCCAACAGGAAACAGAAAGCGTGTAAACATGACGAAAGTGTCAGGGTATGTTGCTTACACAGGATAACTACTCCCTCTTAACTTATGAGATAAATTATCATAAGCATTCCCGCTTGTCAAGTGTTCTATGCATCATTTTTATCGAATTTTGTCAACCGCCTCCACAGACAAGATTTTTTTAATATTTGCTAAGAACAGCACAGTGGCTGTAACAGCAGAAATCACATCTGAAACCGGCTCTGCGTAATATACTCCCATCACGCCAAAAAAATGAGGTAAAATAACTGCCAAGGGAATCAACAGAATAATCTTTCTTAATACAGCAATAAAAAGAGAAATCCTGGCTTGTCCCAACGCCAAAAAAGTGGGCTGAATCCCATTTTGCAAACCAAATATAAGCATACCTGCCATAAACACCGGCATCATTTCTCCCGTCAATGCGATCAGCTCCGCCTCATTTGTAAAAAATCCTGCATAAAACCGTGGAAAGACCATCGCCGTCATCGTCGTCAAAAACCGGAATCCAAAACATAGGCCAATCAGCCATCCGTAAAGCTGTTTTACCCGGGAAAAATTTTTTGCCCCATAATTGTAGCTGATAATAGGTACCATACCCTGGGTAAATCCGTTCATAGGCGCCGAGAAAAGCTGCATTACACTCTGCATGATCGTCAAAGAACCGACATGCATATCACCTCCGTAGACCTGGAGCCCATGGTTTAATACAATGCTGATGAAGCTCTCCGTCGCATTCATAATAAAAGGAGAAATGCCAAGGGAAAACACACTCACTAAAATTCCACGCTCCAGCCTCATACAGCTCCCTCGAATCCTAAGGGAGGTTTTCTTCCCCAAAAGAAAACTCACGACCCATGCTGAACTCAACGCCTGAGAAATCACTGTCGCCGTCGCTGCACCTTTCACTCCCATGTGAAAACCAAAGATAAAGATGGGATCCAGAACAATATTTGCTACCGCCCCGATCAGCACCGACAACATCGCCGTCCCGGCCTGGCTCTGACAAATAATAAAGGCATTCAGGCCGAGCGCCAGCTCCACAAAAAGGGTTCCTGCCAGATAAATAGAAAGATAATCCATGGCATAACCGATAGTTACATCGCTGGCTCCAAACATATACAAAAGAGGTTCCTGAAACGCATAGAAGAATGCCATCAGAAGCACCGTACAGATCACTAAAAAACTGACGCTGTTTCCCAAAATTTTCTCCGCGTGATCCCTGTCACCCTTCCCAAGCCATATTGCTGCCAGGGGCGCTGCCCCGTTACTAATAAAAGCGGAAAAAGCCGATACAAACATAGTGATGCAGAAAGTGACACCAACACCCGTCAATGCATTGGCCCCCACACCTTCCATATGCCCGATATAAATTCTGTCTATTATGCTGTATAGAATATTAATAATCTGCGCGAGAATAGCAGGCAGAGTCATACTCACCATCAACCTGCCGATGGAGTCCGCCGCCATCCTCTCCTCGCGGGTCATTGTCTTTGTTTCGCTCACATGTCTCCGCTCCTTTTCCAATCCTCTTCCTCTACAAGCTTACACGCATGAAACTAAAATTGCAATACTAGGCTGTCAAGTTCCACGGTTCTTCCAAATATCACATAAAATAAAAGAAGTGCCTATTTAAGCACTTCTTCTATGCGGATAACAGGATTTGAACCTGCACGGTCTCCCACTGGAACCTAAATCCAGCGCGTCTGCCAATTCCGCCATATCCGCCTTCAAGATTATGATGAACATATAACATAAACTTCATTTTCATTTAATCCGCTCATGTATCATATCATTTTCCATGCGTGCTGTCAACGCTTCCTGATGCCGCCTTTTCGGCATTCTCACCAATATACCGGATGACATTTCTATTGATCTTTATCAGGAAAAACACAGTGATACCGAGAGACACCAGCTCCGCAATAGGAAAAGCCCACCACACATAAGCAACATTCCCCGCGAGTGATAGCAAATACGCCGCAGGAAGCAGAACCAAAAGCTGCCTGGCGATAGAGACAATCATACTATACACCGCATTACCAAGTGCCTGAAAAGCGGTGCCACAGATAATACTGAATCCCGCCATCACAAAGCAGATACTGATAATCCTGAGAGCGGGCACACCGATCGTCAACATCTCCGTAGATGCCTCAAAAAAGCCAAGCAGGACATCCGAAATGCTTTGGAAAATTACCAAGCCCACAGCCATGATTCCCACGGCATAAAAGATGCCGCACTTTAATGCCTGAATAAAGCGTTCTCTCCTGCCCGCACCATAATTATAAGCCAATATAGGCACCAGCCCATTATTCATTCCAAACACAGGCATGAAAATAAAACTCTGCAGTTTGAAATATACACCAAATACTGCCGTGGCAGTGGGAGTGAAGGAAATCAAAATCAAATTCATGCCGTAGGTCATCACGGAGCCAATGGCCTGCATAATCATAGAAGGCACTCCAATCTTATAAATCTGCCCCACAACCTCCCTCTCCAGTCGAAGCTTTCTCATGGAAATATGGATATCTTCATTTTTCCTGCTGTTAATGATAAAGGCTATTGTTCCTGCTATAATCTGACCCGTCACAGTAGCTACCGCCGCGCCCATAACACCCATTCGCGGCACGCCGCACAAACCGAAAATAAAAATAGGATCAAGAATAATATTAATAATGGCTCCTGTTCCCTGTGTAATCATAATATAGAATGTTCTACCCGTGGACTGCAAAAGCCTCTCAAACACAAACTGTGCAAAAAGACCAAAGGAACAGCAGCAAACCACCCTCAAATACTCCACTCCATACTGCACTATCTGTACATCATCCGTTTGACTCAGATAAAATCCCCTGGTGACGAAGATTCCTACAAAAAGAAACAGCAGATAACTAATTGCCATCAACAGAACACCGCTGGCTCCGGCATTATTTGCCTTCTCCTGATCCTTCTCTCCAAGTGCCTTGGAAAGCACAGCATTGATCCCGACACAGGTTCCACCTGCCACTGCAATCATCAGTGTCTGAATCGGGAACGCAAGTGACACTGCTGTCAGCGCATTTTCATTAATGCGGGAAACAAAAATAGAATCTACCACATTATAGAGAGCCTGGACCAACATGGATATCATCATCGGAAGCGACATGGTAATCAACAGCTTGTTTACCGGCATTGTACCCATCTTATTTTCTTTTGTCCGTTCCATCTTCTCCTCCATCTTCATTTTCCTTAAAAAAAAAGCCTGAAAAGCAGTTAGACTGTCTTCAAACTTTCGGCTACATAAAGCCATTCAATTTCAATTTGTAAATACGAATCCCCATTTACTCTGAGAAATAATTAATGAACCACGGGGGATGTCGCCCTGGGGGTTCGAATCCCCATTTACTCTGAGAAATAATTAATGAACCACGGGGGATTCGAACC
>DLAA01000001.1 GCA_002493835.1 Lachnospiraceae bacterium UBA7060
ATCGCGCAGCGATTTTGTTCAAATAGTGCAAGCAATGGATTGGGATATCCTTTTCGGATATCCCAATCACCGCTTCGCCGCCTTCGGCAGCTCGCTTTGCTTGTTGGGGACACCCCAAACCCCAATAAAAACGCGCACCTATACTTCCCATAAATAAAATATACTAATTTTCCAGCGACATTTCTATAACACACTTTGAAATTGTACTGATCCTTCGTCCGACTAAGTACTGCAAAATCAATCTGTCGGAACAGATCCTTCTCACCGTAACCATTGTAGTTTATATTTTTAACTACCTTATAACCTGAATTGTGCAGAAATTAGCGTAAACAAAAAGGCTACTCTAAACTTTTCAGGATTGCTTCATGGGCACCGAACTGCTGTAAAATCTCCCTCTGCTTTTTGGTCAGAGCTTTTGCAAAACGTTGTTTCCCTTCGCTTTCTATCATAATGATATTTGATAACTGACTGTATACCTTATTCATTGATGTGGAATTGTCATGCAGATACTGACGGAGTTTCCCAAACATATAAGAGCGGATTATACAGGCAATGAATATGACGAAAGTTTTTCCGTCTGTCGTCTGTTCGTTATGTGTACGGATACGCCGGCCATCCATATCCACTTTAATCTGCGAAAACAGTTTTTCATCAGCGTCTTTTGCTCTGTAGTAATACAATAAGCTGGAAGCAGAAGCCTCCATATCGTTAGTAAACAGAAGAAAGAACCCTTTGTTTTTCTGCTGGTTTTCTATCTTCTCTGTATCGGCCTCATAATCAAAACCGTTGTCATCTTCATGTTTTGTAAGGCGGAAGTACCGGCTGAAATATTTAAGTTTACTTTTGGGATACCGTCTGCATTTTTTCAGTTCTGCTTCCATCCGGGCTATACTTTCCGACAGCTCGCTGCAAAGGTTTGCATGGTTCCACGGATCATAATACACCATGATCCTTCCGGAAACGCCGTAAAGTGTGGAGTCTATCCCCATGCAGTAAATATGGTAATCCGGTAATTCATTCGCATATCTTTCAATCTGGTTCCGGCATTGTCTGATGGCCTGTTCCGCATCTGTAAGATATACCGGCATTCCTAATGTAAACGCATCGCATTCACGGGCAAGGGACTGGATGCACTCTTCACTCCAGAATCCGCCGTCCATAAACATATGCACATGTTTGATCCCTATATCCTCTGCATTTACAAGGACACAGGAAAGGTTGCTCCGGTCTGTCAGGCTGCCATTGTACCGGTCGTAATAAAGAGGCATCCTGGTATCTTCATCGCAGAACATGCCAAGATTGAACTGCGCGAGGTCTTCATGATCACGGTTGTAGCCGCGCTCCACTTCTGGCAGGTTCGTTGCATAGGATGAAACGGAAGTCACATCATAGCAGACGCTTTTTCCGCCATAATGGCGTTTTACCCACAGGCGGAAAAAAGCAATCCTTTCTTCCTGGGTAATGGAAGAAAAGAAACGGCTGGCTTCTGGAGAAGTGACGGGATGGTCTATATCCGAAAGATAGTTGCGCTCCTGCCATTCAGCCATATGGTCCATGATATTGCCTTCACGTATGATAAAGGCTGCCATGGCCGCCAATTCTGCCGATCTGGGACCAAATACTGCATGAAGGATATCCGCCAGTCCGGTATCATTGCAAACCTTTTGGAATAACCAGGTATATCCATAATCCCAGACCGCAACATCAGGCAGTGAAGCTGCCACCTTGTATATTTCAAAGTAGTTGCTGTTGGGTATCATCATTCCGGGTTCTGTTGAAAGTTTTCCAATAGAACGCGCTTTATTTCTGGGGTATCCCTCACTATTACGGAAAAACTTTACATACTTGTAAACATATTTTTCACCCTTGGCACCAGCAGATTTGATATGAACACCTTTGTCATCCGGAACAGGAACCAGATATTTATCCTTTGACTTCATAGTTATAATCCTCCCATATACGCTAATTATAGCGTATACAGAAGTAAAAAGCAATGGATTAAACACTTTAAAATAAAAGCCCCAAAATGCAAAAAATACCAGGAAAGTAGCGGCTGGAACAGTTTTTTCTTCTGAGCGTGTGTCTACGCTAAAAATCGAAACAATTTAGGTTATAAAACAAAACAGAAACTCCTTTACAATACCCTTTGAATAAGTAAGCCTATCCATGATAACGCCCTCCCAACAACTAATGGTTTCGTTCCATATCACCCATCTATTTTTTCTATATTGGTTGCCCCTTTATGGTCTTTAAAATCTCCTGATATAGAATTAAGACTAGATATAGCAGCCGTATCTGGGTATATTGCCAATGTAAAACTGTGATATCCATCATAAACATACAAATTTAGAAGCATATCTGATACCCCACTTCCCATACACTCCCAAGAACTGGTTCCCACATTATCATAACTCCCTTCTTCACCTTTAACAGAATCAAATGCCGATTTTATATTGTATGAAAACTCGCCAGAGTTATCATCATTCTGAATTACATCATAAAAAGATATGGTAACTCGTAAAGAAGGTTTGTATTCTTCATTCGGATTCGAAAAAAAACTCTCACTATATGATTCCCCGTACCACGTCCCACCAATATTCCAATCAGTTTGCAGGAGCGAATCATCCATAACAGTCGCCCAGCTATATCTCGTTGGATATGACATATTTTCATTGTTAACCAGCTCGGCTTCAGCGCTCACATTTCCATGCATCGTCAAATAGCGATGTTCTTCGTTGATCGAATATTCCCCTACGGAAAATCCCGCTGATTCTTCATAGCTAACTTCGTCATAATCAGTATAACCATGAGCATTCAATACATCTAAAACCCTGTTTTTTTCAATTTCTGCTTTAGGCATAAATTCTTCAGCCGCATTCACCACGTAATCATCAAGCATCCATCCACCTTGATCCCAATATGAGCTTTCCAGTCTTATATATGCTTTGCGTATCAGATTTTCATCTTCCAGAGTAATTTTACAATCCGCCACATCCGACTTTCCATTTGTTTGTTGCCGTAAAATTTCAAAATCAGTGACTTTTGATGTAAAACATTCCCCATCCAGTTCATATTGTAAAACTTCAGTTGGTAAAATTGCTTCTAATCTCTTCTTGTCCGGTGTTTGCATTCCGCAAGATGTTAAAACAAACATAAGGAATAAGCTCAGTAAGCGATGAACAACACACCGC
>DLAA01000127.1 GCA_002493835.1 Lachnospiraceae bacterium UBA7060
GCCAGCTTTTCAATCTTGGAAATCAGTTCCCTCGATTTATTGACTGTCAAAAAACGGGATGCCTGCACCGTTTCCACCAGAAGTTTCAATTCCGCCAGCTCAAAATCCCGCCCTGCCAAATAATAGCCGCCTCCGCTCTTCGCCTTCACCAGCACAATATCACAGCCGAAATCAATGAGCTGCGCAATATCGTCATAGATACTCTTTCGTTCCGCCTTGATATCATAGGCAGCTAATGCATCAATTAGCGCCTGAGTGCTCAGACAATGTTCCTCATCAGACTGCTCCGTCAATATTTTTAGAAGATACAATAACTTCTGCTTCTGTTTCACGGATCTCGCCATCGCTTTGTCCTCATCCTTGTTCCAATATCGATAATAGTTCCTCAAGACGCCGAATCTCGTAATCTGTCCGGACGTCCACATCTTTCTCTCTCTTTTCTGGATTGAACCAGCAGGAAGCAATACCCGCATTCTCAGCGCCTCTCATATCGCTGGTCAGAGAATCGCCCACCATAATGCACTCCTCTCTTTCCACATCTGGAAGCGCCGCAAAGCAGGCATCATAAAATTCCTTTTGTGGCTTGGGATAGCCAATAAGCTCTGAGACAAATACCCCGTCCATAATTCTGTCCAGACCTGATCGTCTCATCTTGCTCTCCTGTGTGGAATTGACTCCATTGGTCATTACATATTGCCGATATCCCTTTTTTCGCAGAAGAACTACCAGCTCCTCTGCCCCCTCCATGTAAAAGAAAACATTGCCAAGTTCTTTCTGATAATCCGCATTAAATTCCTCCGGCTTTATATGAAATATGCCAAACTCTTCAAACAATGTGCGGAACCTACCCACAGTCACTTCATCCTTGGACAGTTCTCCCAGCTCAAGCCGATTCCAGTAACTATTGTTGATCGCAGCATAACGCGCCGCAATTTTGTCATCGATGTCTAATTTATATTTCCCAAATAGCGTCCGCAGTGCATAGTCCATAGAAAGGTCAAAATTTAATAACGTCTGATCCAGATCCCAGAAAATTGTCGTATACTTTCCCATATGTTATTCTCCGTATTCTTCCATTTTATGACGATATCCCGCGTATAAACAAATATCAGACGCCGCACTTGCTGCTCCAGTTGTACAAATCGAGTAGAGAAGATTCCTCTTCCCTGCTCGCCGCGCGGGGTGTGTGCTGCGAAGCAGCAATATACATTACGCACCCCTGCGCATAAACAGAAAGGGTGTCCACTTTTTGAACACCCTCTCACGTTCTCTCTTATAAACTACTCTAAGCAGTCGTATTCGTACCAGTCGTCCCTGTCTGCCCCTCTCCATCAAGCGCCGCCTTGGCGTCCTTGCTTTTTCTCCATTTCACACCGATAATGCACGCCACAATCACAAGTGCAACAATGAATATAAACATAAGCAGATACGATAAAAATGCGTTTACAAATAGAATTAAATTTGTCATCTTTCCACATCCTTCTCTTTCAAAATCTTCTGTGCCGGACAACAGTTGTCCTGCCTGAAAACTACATTCATGATACCACCAATCAGAGGGTATCGTCAAGCAGATCTGCACCGTCCGCAGCGGTAGTAGCAAGTTTGTCACAGCGCTCGTTTTCAGGATGTCCATCGTGTCCTTTGACCCATTGAAAGGTTACATGGTGGGGCTTCATAGCCCGCAGCAGACGCTCCCAAAGTTCAATATTCTTGACAGGCTTATTGCCCGCCGTCTTCCAACCCTTCCTAATCCAGCTATCAATCCATTTCTTGTTGAAGGCATCCGTAACGTACTTGGAATCAGAAATCAACAAAACCTCGCAAGGCTTAGTGAGAGCCTCCAAACCTACAATCACTGCCATCAACTCCATGCGATTGTTGGTGGTTTTCCTATACCCCGCGGAGTACTCCCTTTCATGTAAGACACCCTTCGAGTCCACATACTGCAGAATCGTCCCGTAACCGCCCGGCCCGTCTGGATTTCCTCGCGCCGCGCCGTCTGTATAGATTGTCACTTTCATGCAAATTCCTTTCCGTTTACCCTTTTTAGAAGTTCTTCTCATGCTAACACCAGATTCCGTTTACCAAAAACCGCTCCGCCATAGCCTCCGCCTCTGCAGTAATCTCATTGTCATACTTTAACATCCGAAGCAGGGCGATGGCATTTCTGGTGGACGCCGGACCTTTCATCAATTGATAGGGGAAGAAAATATCCTCCTCCTCGATGCGCTCCTCAAAGTGATAATTGGCAAACTCCCTCTCCAAAAGCTTTGTCAGTTCCACATCATGGGTCGCCGCAAAACAAAGGGCATTCCCAGACGCCAGCTTTTTCATAATCTGTGTGGAAGCAGCAATCCGCTCCACGGTGTTGGTTCCCCGAAGCACTTCATCCACAAAACAGAGCACAGGCCGTTTTCCCTCACATTTTACCTGATCCAAAATCCGTTTGATGGACTTGATTTCTACCATATAATAACTGTCTCCGCCCGACAAATCATCCTTCAACGACATGGAAGAATAAATACGAAATACAGGTGCACAGTAATGCTTCGCCGCACAAGTGTGAATCGTCTGCGCAAGCAGCGCATTCACCGCAACTGCCCGCAGAAATGTGGATTTTCCTGAAGCATTGGAACCAGTCAGCAGCACCCCTTTTTGAATATCCAAAGAGTTTGGCACCGGGTCCTGCAAAAGCGGATGATAAATATCCTCCACCTGCAAAAAGAGCTGTTCTTTTGTCTCTTCCTGCAAATTGGGCACACACCAAGTATTTTTCAAACTCTCCCGGTAAGCACCTACAGCCACGGCGCACTCCAGCTGTCCAACAATAGTAATCAGTCGGTCTATCTCTCCCATATGCTCCCGCAAATCCCGCAGCGCACTGTTAAACCGGATCAGATCCAAATAAAAGAGCATGCGCACATAATCAAGCAGAACCTCTAACGGATTGCCGTTCCCCCGATTGGATGCAGAAATCAGATACGAACTTTTTATGAAATGCCGCAGTCCCTGATATATTTCTCTGACCGTCGAAATTTCCTCATCAATCTCATCGATCTCCACCTTGCCCAGCTCTTCTGCTCCCAAAAGCAGTCTGCGCACATAAGCAAAACTGGTAACATAGGGCTCCACCTGCCGATACTCCTTAAAATAACCGATCAGATTATGGCAGAGAACCAGAAACAGACTAAGGAGCCCTACTGGCAGATAGAGAAACATAATGCCCACACTCAAGAGAGCAAGAAAATCAAAGAAAAAGTATTTTCTATTATTTCGTTCCCCCAAAATATCTAAGTGGTCCAGATACTCGTAGATGGAATGCCGTCCAATCCGTCCCAGCTGATACCATATTTTCTGCAGTCTATGCCGCTCCTGTTCATGTTCCATAAAAAAGGCAATTCGGCTCTCCATTTTCAAAAGCTCGTCCACACTCTCAGCCGGCGTTCTCAATCTGTAGTACAGATACTCATCACCCGCCGCAGAAAGGCAGGTATTCATCCGCCTGTAAACCGCATCCATATGCAGATCATTCCAAGTAATATCATCGACTTGGTCTGCCCTTCTATGCTTCTGATAGTACATGCCAATATGGGCAAACTCCTCCGCACTGTAGCTCCTCTCAGGCGCAGTTTTGTAACCAGCATAAACTTGCTCCAGTTTTTTTTCCAGGAACTTCTTGCTGTCAACATACTCTTTTCCCATAATTACCACAATTGCCAGCAGGATCAGTCCAACAAAAATCAAAGCGTCCATATCTATCTGAGACTATCTACAATCTCATTTGCCTTCCTGTAGATTTCTTCCACATCATAAGCATTTGTAAACTGTCCACTTTCATACAGGATTTTTCCCCGTATCATAGTCATTTTCACATTCTGCTTACTGCCGCTGTATACCAAATTCTTTGGAATATTATTCATAGGCTGCATGTTTGGCTGATGCAGATCGATCATAATCAGATCTGCCTGTTTCCCCGCCTCCAGCACATCCGTTTCCGGCAGGTTCATGGCCTTTGACCCGTTCACTGTGGCCATCTTCAAAACCTCCCAGGCATCCACCGCAGAGGCATCCTTCTCCCGAAGCTTGGCCAGTCCCGTCACTAAAAACATCTCGCGGAACATGTCCAGACAATTGTTGCTGGCAGGACCATCTGTGCCGATGGCTACGTTGATCTTCCTTTTCAGATAATCAGATATGGGTGCGATGCCGCTTGCCAGCTTCGCATTGGAGGCCGGATTCGTCACCACACTCAGGCCTCTGCGCTGGAAAATTTCCATATCATCTTCATCCATCCAAACACAGTGGTAGCCGCCGCCGCCATAATCAAACATGCCCAGGGAATCCAACAGCTTCACTGGTGAAATACCGTAACGCTCCTTACAGCCCTCTACCTCCGCCTTCGTCTCACACAGATGCGTAAACACCGGCGCCTGGTATTTATGTGCCATAGCCGCCACTTGCTCCAAAAGAGCCTTTGAGCAGGTATACTCCGCATGAAACCCGATAAAATAGGAATGCAGAGGATCCATTTCATTCAAGGTATGATACCGCTCCTCCATCTGCCGCAAGGACGGTTCAAAGTTTTCCTGCCCACTTGTACCGCTGACCTGCACGCAGCGCATCCCCATCTCCACGCATGCCTTCGCTGTAGTCTCCGGCGTCAGATACATATCAAAAACCGCAGTGATCCCGCTGGTTAAATATTCCAAAACTGCCAGCTTTGTGAGATGATAAATCATCTCGCCGTCAAGCTTCGCCTCCATGGGGAATATCTGCTTTGTCAACCAGTCCTGCAGCGGCAGATCATCCGCATAGGAACGCAGAAACGTCATCGCAGAATGGGTATGGGCATTCTTAAAACCTGGCATCAGAAGATTCCCTTCGCAGTCGATCTCACGATCCCACAAAATATTTTCTATAGAAAGCTTCTGGCAGATCGCGGCCATGTCGCCGCCCTCTCCCACATAGAGGATTTTGTCATCCTGCACCCAGAGCTCACCCTCCAGGAAAGCCGCCTCCCTCATTGTCAATATTTTTGCATTATAAAACCTGTAATTCATATTGTTATAACCTTTCTATTATTCTTGATGCAGTGCCAGACCGGCCCGCCAAGCTCTCATATGTTCCTCTGTATCAGAGTTTTAGATCAACTCCTTAAATTTCGTTACCGACTCCACCAGCAGTTTCTCAAACCTGGGCGCCACCGCATTGGCCGCTTCCTGCACCTCCTCGTGGGTCAGCGGAGCCGTATTCATGCCTGCCGCCAGATTGCTGACACAAGATACGCCGCAGATCTTCATACCCATGTGGTTCGCCGCAATGGCTTCCACCACCGTGCTCATACCCACAGCGCTGACACCCAGCTTGTGCAGCAGCTGAATCTCCGCGGGTGACTCAAAGGAAGGCCCGGTAAGCTGTGCATAAACGCCCTCAAACAGCTCGATATCGTTATCTTTCGCTGTGTCTGTAATCATTTTCTGCAAATCTTCGTCATACACATGGGACATATCCGGAAATCGGGTCCCCAGCTCGTCGATATTGGGTCCGATCAGCGGATTCGGCGCGAAAATAGATACATGATCCTTTATCAGCATCAGGCTGCCCGCGTGAAACGCTGGATTGATACCGCCGGAAGCATTGGTCAGGAACAATATCTTTGCCCCCATCATCTTCATCAGGCGGGCAGGCAGCACCACATCGGTGATTGGATACCCTTCGTAATAGTGCACGCGCCCCTGCATCAGAACAACAGGCACTTCATTGATATAACCGAAAATAAATTTGCCAGCATGTCCCGGAACCGTGGATACGGGAAAGCCTTCAATCTCACTGTAAGGAAGCTCCGCTTTTACGTCTACCACCTTCGCGAAGTTCCCCAAACCAGAACCCAAGACGATCGCCACCTGAGGTTCAAAGCTGATCTTTGCCTTATAGCATTCGTAACATTTCAATAATTTTTCGTATACAGGATTCATATAGTTACCGCCTTTCCTTTTTATAAATATCTCTTTTATCGGTATTATAGCATCCCGGCATTTTCTCCGCAATCCATTTAGTCATTGGAACATAAACCACTGCCCCATCGTCCACAAATACCGCCATAATGCCAAATTTGCTGACAAAAGTCTATTGTCTGTTCGATACGATTCGTATTTCCTGCCTGCTCTTTTTAAAGAACACATCCCGATACTCCGACTGCAGTATCTCCCGCACTCCATTTATGATAATTGTGCATCCCGCATTGGCTGTTCCTTTGACAATAATTTTTCCATCCGCTGAACGCCGATTGATATCAATTAGCTGCTCCCGTTTTGAAGAAATCTCCTTTATCTTTAGTTGATAATTTATCTTTCTCCGCATCTGTTCCGCTTTTTGCTGGTTCAGTTCAGGGTTTGCCGGCTGTGCTTTTAACTGATGCGTAATACGTTCCAAAGACCGTATGGCATCAGTCATGTTATTTTGATATTCATCAGTCAAGCGGTCGATCTCTCCCATCTTTTGCTTAAACTCACAATCCAATCCAATGACGAGCTGCGTAGTAACCCCGGCACGATTTCCAATAGAAGCTGCTGAGATCTGTTCCACTGCTGTAACGCTGCCGCCGATGATGGTTCCCCTGTTACCGGCAATCACCACATTTTGTCCTGATTCCACTTCACAATTCAATAAAGCTCCTGCATTGATTTCCTTTCCCGCAGTAACCCGCGTCTGCTCCAAAAAGCGCGCCATGACATTACCACCTGCTCGAATGATGCCATTTCCCGATCCCTGCATCCCGTTTTTTAAGATAACATTCTTCCCTGCAAAAAGACTCGCCGTCTCCACATGCCCGCTAACAGTGATACTGCCGGTTGTTTTCACGGTAACACCGGCAAAAACATTACCTTGTATGACCACATCCCCGTGAAAATCTACATCCCCGGTAGCAGCATCCAGATTTCCTTCTACCACGTAGACTGGCGTTACAGTCAAACAGTTCCCTTCCACCGTGACATTTCCCTCAGTAGAGGCATAATATTGGCAGCCGCTTTCATCCGCCTCACAGCGTTTACACTGTAAAGGCGGCAATCCTTTTCCATCGTATGCATTAATAATATTCCCAAGTATATCCCTTCCGTGCACCGCTGGCAGCGCCTCATGATAAGTGGCAAGAAGCTGTCCTTTTGTCACAAGCTCTATTTTTCCAAGCACATTATAATCTACCGAACCATCTGGCATGATGATCGGCCGCGTCTCAGGATGGGGATTAAAATGATATTCAAAAAACCCGTCACGACCATCCTTAGCAATGGTACCAGCAGCGACAAGAGTCTCCTCATAATTCAATTGTCCCTGAGCAAGTTCTTCCAGTGTTTTTTCTCTGACACCAAAAACAATCCCATTCTCATCCAGCAAACTGCGAAGCTCCTCTGTTGAAAAACGGCGGTATAAAGTGAGCAGAGCTTCCATCCGTGTTTCGTTGACGTGCAGAAGGTAATCGGGTCCGTCTATAATAATCGGATTTCCTTGGACAGTTTTTATGTCAGAGCAGTCAGCCATCATTTCTTCCTCCCCGGCAGCGCGACAGCTGTCTTGCTCTACAGAAACACATCGCTCCTCCGGTGTGAGAAACATAGTTTTTTCCAACTCATATTTTTCTGAAACTGACTGTTCTCGTTCTGCTGTCTGAGCATTTTTTACATGATTTGCTTTCTCATTCCTTTTTTTCTTTCCTGCCTGATTAAAAAATCTCATTTCAGCCTTCTCCTGTCACAATTTACCAATTTTTAAAAATATTTATCGTTGTCTATAAGGAAACTTTTAACCCTTTCAGATAAAGCTTTTGTTCTTTTGCAATCCGATTGCTTTCAATTGACTTCTGAATCGCCTTGTTATGTGTCCATGGCTCTAGTCTTCTCTCCTCAATAAAAGGCAGTGCCGCTTCATACTGCTTAGCCAGTGCTGTGGCAAAATACCAGGCGGTCATCATATTGACATAGTACTCCTCTGAGCGGATTTTTGAAACCATCTCCAGATATGCCATGTCAAAATCATCATCCAGAAAATGCTCCATCAACATCCCAATTCCAAACCGCACCACATAAGTCCTATCCGCCGCGATCCATTCCTGAATATACGTGAGGAGCTCCTGTCTGTGTTTTTTGAACACCTTCGGTGAAAGCTGATCGCAGGTCGCCCAGTTGTCCACATAGGGAAGAAAACGGTTCACTTCAGCGACACATCTTGCAAAATCCTTCTCCTCCGAGATAATAAAAGCGTGGAGCTGATTTTCGTCAAAGTACAAATGGGGAAGGACTTTCAGAAAATCTCCAATATCTTCCCTCTTTGCCAGTTTTTTAGCCAGCTTTCGAAGTGCCGGCGTCCGCACACCAATGATCGTGTCATAGGCTACTGTGGGGAGAAGTTTCGCCTGAAAATCTCGGTAAACCGTATCCTGCGTTTGAAACAATTCTTCTTTTATCTCTTCTGTAATCATCCTGCCTCCTCTCCCGGTAGGGCAAAGTCCATGCCTCCGAGTCATTTTTTTAGATCTTATATAATATTGTAACATAATAGCAAAACCTGTTGCAAAATAGAACCATATCTTATAGAATACTATATGTAGCGTTTAAACTTCCTTTAAATACAGATGTTGTAGTCAGCATCACAGAGGTGAATTATGAAAAAAATAAGTCGTTCCATTCAAAAATTTGTATGTTTAAGTATACTGCTGTTTCTTGGTATGGTCAATTATGCCAGCGCCATGGAATCACCGAACAAGCAGACCGAGGCTGCAGCAGTTGACACAAGACCGGATTATGTCATTTACGTGAACAGGGTTTTAAACTGCGTTACCGTAAAACAGCAGGGCGCTGACGGCACTTTGACACCGGTGAAATCAATTGTATGCTCATGCGGCCGGGAAGGCTGCGAAACACCGGAAGGTACTTTTAAAACATCAAGTTATTATACATGGCGCAAAATGGTAGATGGTACCTATGGCAGATATGCCGTGCGGTTTAATGGAAGCATTCTTTTCCATTCCGCACCTTATATGAAAGAGACCCCAGACTCTCTGGAATGGGAGGAGTATAATAAACTAGGCCAGAATGCCTCTTTAGGCTGTGTCAGAATGTCCGTGGAAGACGCAAAATGGATTTACGATAACTGTAAACCAGGCACAGTAGTCGTGGTATACTCCGACACAGAGGAAGCCGGGGAACTCGGAAAGCCATCTGCTGTCAAAATAGATGCTGACTCCCCCAACAAAGCTTGGGATCCGACAGACACCGACACCCGCAGTCCATGGCTGGCAGAGGCGTCAGCGGATATTCCCGACCCGTTCACAGGTACAATGGAACAATTTAACTATACAGCCTACGCAGACCGGTATCCGGATTTGAAAGATGTATTCGGCTACGATAAAGAGGCACTGTATGACCATTATATCACGTTTGGTGTAAATGAAGGCAGAATCGCAGTTTCCTATTGAATATACCTGTTAATAACTAATAGCGTGTGCCCACCGGGCACACCAAAAAACAAGTGACGTTTTCCGTCACTTGTTTTATTTTTGCGGTCAATCATAAATACAATACCGCTGTCCCAATCTCATCAGGTCTGACCAGAAGCTGCGCCATACGATTACGCAGGCGTATATTGACTTTGATCTCCTGCGCAGTCCGATTTAGAAGCACCACCACAATCTCCTCATCTGAATTTAAAAATGCCGTTGCCTCCAACGCATCCGAATAATTCGTCATACCGATTCTGACTGCCCCCGGTTTGATAAATTGGGTAAAATGCCAGAGATAGTCCGCCGTATTTCTTCTGATTAATTCTTTATTTTGGGTATCATACAAAAACGGCGCATCGCAAAAATTACCCACATGATTGGGACCGCCCGTTTCATCCAGCACGATATTCCAGTCATAAAAGCCGTTCATGCCGTGATTCATATTGCCAATCATGTCATGCGCGTATTTCTGGGCATTTGCCAAAAAATCTTCTGGGGAAAATTTGCTGTACTCAATACAGGCCTCTGACAAAATCAGCTTTTTATCCGGAAACCTGTCTCGTATCATGGAGAGCGCTTCAAAGTGATCGCCGCTGTACCAATGAAACGCAATGCCCGCCACCATATGATTGGTCGTCTCATCTATGATCTCACAGGCACGCTCATAGGCCCGTTCCTTATTGTGGTCCCAGATAAATACTTCGATATCTGACAGGTTATTCTCCTGCAGGGCAGGCCACATAAAGTCTCTCAAAAATTCCTTTTCCTCTCTTGCCGAATACACGCAGGAATCCCATGTCTGTGCCGCCTTGGGCTCATTCTGCAGGCTGATACGTCTGACCAGATATCCGCGGCTTCTGTATTCCTGAATGTATCGGCAAAGATACGCTGCCCATACTTTCCTATATTCCGGTTTCAATCCGCCGCCATAGTTTCTGTCTCCATTGTCCTTCATATAGGCAGGCGGACTCCAGGGCGTGAGCATAAGTTCCAGATTCCCACCGTATATTTTCTGTGCGTCGTCCAGAAGCGGCAGAATATTCTCTTCCACTCTCCTAAACTGGAATTCCGCAAATGCCTTGTCTTCCACATTCTCCACAGCCTCATAGTGCCCCAGAGAAAAATCACAGCTGTCAATGGGAATGCGCGCCATACGGTAAGCCATTTTGTCTGTCTCAAAATACTCGCGAAGCATCTCTTCCCGCTGCGTCGCACTCATCTGACGGTAAACGTATCCCGCCGACTCCGTAAAAGCACCTCCGAACCCCTCAAAAGTCTGATAAGTCACAGAGGGATAAAGGTTAAGCAGACAATTCTCCTCACCTTCATCTGGAAAGAATTCTGCCATTTCCTCCTGCCTGTTTCTTTGATTTTCTTTATATGCCGTTCTGATATATTTTAAATACATTCTAACCTCTTTTTTCCTCCTCCATTACAGATTCTGTTTACGAAATTCAGAGGGAGACTGCCCCTTTATTTTCTTGAATATCTTAGAAAAATATTTTTCGTCCTTAAAACCCACCCGATAAGCAACCTCATATGTTTTTAGAAAATTCTGCTGCAAGTATGTGCAGGCGTGTTCAATACGAACCTCATTGAGATAATCTACAAATCCCTTTGCCATTTCTTTTTGAAAAAGTGTGGAAAGATAGCCTGCAGATATACCAACCTTCTGGGCCACATCTGCCAGCATAAGGTTCTCATAATAATGCTCTTCCACATACTCTCTGGCCAGTTCTACCAGATAATTTTTCTCTCCTGCCATCTTCACTTCTGCAGTCTCCTGTACACCAAACAACTCGTCTGCTGCCCGATTTACCATTTGTAGAATATCGGAAGACCGCACTGGCTTTAGCAGGTATTCCTTCGCCCCAAGACGCAGTGCCTGCTGACAGTACTTAAACTCATCATAACCGCTTAATATCATAGTATAAGGCAGAATATCCGCACGCTTCGCTTCCTGCATGACCTCAATGCCATCCTTCAGAGGCATCTGCACATCCAAAAACATGATGTCAGGCTTATCCCGGAATATAATATCCACTGCTTCCTGCCCATTGGAGGCAAGATATATTTTGTCAAAGCGTTCCGTATGCAATTGTATATATTTTGCAATTCCATTGCGGATCGTATCCTCGTCATCCGCAATCAATAGCTTGATGCTCATGCTCTCTGCTCTCCTTCAGTCCACACGGGACAGAAACAGTCACTGTAGTGCCCTGCCCTTTCTTACTCTCGATCGTAAGTTCATAATCATCGTGATAGACAAGCGCCAGGCGCTCCTTCACATTTTTAATCGCGTATCTTCCAATACGCTGGCTCGCATATCTACGGTTATCTTCTCTGTCCCAAATCGCCGCCATCTGCTCCTCACTCATACCTGCACCCGTATCTATAATCTGGAAAATCATATATTTTTCCTTTTTTGCCCCAATTACCCGCAAAATATAATTTCCGTCTGTCTTTTCAAATCCGTGAACAATCGCATTTTCCACAAAAGGCTGTAAAATCAGCTTGGGTATCTCTTCTCCAAGAATCGTCTCCTCCAGCGATATTTCATACTCTAACCGCTTCCCAAACCGCATCTTCTGAATATGCAGATAGCGTTCTAAAAGTTCCGCCTCCGCCTGCACTGTCACTATACTGTTTCCTCTGCTTAACACAAGGCGGAACAACTGGGATAGCGATAAAATGTCTTCTGCGATCTCCTCATTTTCCGATTCCATCGCTTTCCAATACAGAGAATCCAATGTGTTATAAAGAAAATGCGGATTGATCTGCGCCTGGAGCGCATCCAGCTCGCTCTCCCGCTCCTTCAGCGCCATAACATAGTTTTTGTCAATCAGTTCCTTGATATCATCCACCATCCGGTTAAAGCACGCCGAGGCTTCCCCCACTTCATCCTGCGTCATCACTTCCACTTTTTGGCTGAAATCCCCCCGTTTGAAATTCTCCATGGCAGCACTCAGCGTATGCAGCGGCTTAGAGACAATGTCCGAGACAACAACCAAAACAGGATACAATCCAATCAAAAAACCGAGCAGCAGCGCCATAGGCGCGTAAATAATCGTATTGCTTAAATCCCTCCATCCTACCTTCCGTGCTATTTTATATACAATCGTCCCCGTCTCCTCATCCCGGCATTGATAGATCATATAATTTTTCCACACGCTGCTCCTGATCAGATCTCCACCTGCAGACCCATAGGTTTTCTCTGCAATCATCTCAGAAATCGTTTCATCCTCAATATTACCGCACCGCACAAGCTCCGCTCCATATTCGCTCATCACAACAACCGCTTCCTGCCTGTCCCTCAGAGAATTCTCACAGATTTCATCAAAAATTTCTGCCGATGAGCCGATCACCAGATATCCAAGCTTATGTTTTCTCGCCAGATCATAGATCTCACGGTACATGACAATCTTATCACTCTGATTAAACTGATAGGTATCCGATTCATATTTACTCACTCTCTGCCAGAGGAATTTCCCCTTTTCCTGTACCGCAAGTTTGTAAATGTCTTTCTTCTGCACCTGTTCCAGATCACTGATATAAGAAGATCGATCTACGCAGTTTAAATACGGATTGATGCCGTTTTCCGGGTAAATAGCAACCGTCTTAATCTGTCCGTCGATTGCCACCATATCCTGTATAATCTCCATCGGCGCATAGTTTTGCCAAAGTCTTGCGTCATGGTTTATCTCCTCCGGTTCATCCACCGTCAGTATCCGCTTGATCTCATCGTTGATGCTGATATAGACTCCCATCTCCATAATATTTTTCTGCACTACACCGATGCTGTCCGATATGGACTGTACAGTCTGAATACATCTCTCCTCCTCACTTTGCACCGCCGAATGATAATTGTGCGCCAGCAGGAGAACACTGATCAGCAGTAAAATGGGCGTGATAATCGCATAGCTATAAAAGATAAGTTTCCGCCGAATACTCAGTCTCCTGATCTGCTCCCTGATCCGCCTCATTACATCCTCCATAACCACACGA
>DLAA01000018.1:0-214 GCA_002493835.1 Lachnospiraceae bacterium UBA7060
CCCTATTATAACACGGGCATCAATGTATTCTATATCTAATTTGGCAAGCGCCTCCTCAATCGCAGCTTCCGGATCAGAAAACTGGTTCGGATACAGCTTCGTGATAACAAAGATTTCCTCCCTCGGTATGCCGGAGTTTCTGACCGCCTCTCCCACGCTTTCCTCATTATGGTACATATAGGCAGTATCAATCAGACGGACTCCGCTGTTTAAT
>DLAA01000018.1:537-1957 GCA_002493835.1 Lachnospiraceae bacterium UBA7060
TCCCTGCGTCTGCTGTTCCTGTTCATCAGTCAGATTATTTTCCGTCCGTACCTCAGTCTGAGTGGTTTTCGATGCCGCTGACTGCTCCTGTTGTGCCAGCTCTGTTGTTTCTGCATCTTTTGTCTGCCCATACTGCTCCGACACTTTATCCGCAGAGGAATCCGGTTTTCCACAGGCTGATAACATAACCATAAGCAGAACAGCCAACATAATATTAAACAGCCGTTTCATATCGTTCCTCCTCCCGAATAACCTTTAATACTTTTGCGGGAACCCCTCCCACTACTGTCATGGCAGGCACATCCCGTGCAACCACGGCTCCTGCGCCAACCACCGCATGGTCACCAATCGTTACTCCCGGCAATATGGTTGCGTTAGAGCCAATCCATACATGAGCGCCAATCCTGATCGGCGCATAATGATTTTTTCTGTTTCCTTTTGGATTCAGGTCATGGTTGATCGTTGCCAGCACAACATTATGACCAATCAATGCACCGTCCCCGATTTCAATCCCGCCCTGATCCTGAAAGTGGCATCCTGAATTAATAAAGACATCTTTCCCGATTGTGATGTTTTTCCCAAAATCCGTATAAAACGGGGGAAACATCCGAAAAGAACAGTCTACCTTTTTTCCGATTAACCTGCCCATAATCTCCCGAAGTTCCTCCGGTGTATGGTACATCGTATTCAGCTCTATTCCAATGCGGACAGCTTCCTGAAAAAGTTCATTTGCATACGCATCACGCTCGGCATTTTCTTCTGCCCCTTCCCGAAATCCGTCTATCACTTCCTTTACTGTCACAGCCTACATCTCCTTTTCCCACTCCCGAAGTGTGTGGACACCCGTTTCATCACCAAGTCTTTCCAAACGGTTGATTTCGTCAGCAGTCAGCTCTATCTGTGCTGCCTTTGCAGCTTCCTCAACCTGACGCACTTTCGTCACACCAATAATCGGGAGCGTGCCTTTTGCAATCGCCCACGCCGTCGCAACCTGCGCAGGACTGGCATCAAAATGTGTCCCAATAATCTTTAGTTCATCAATCAATGCTGTCAGCTCTTTCAGATACGGGTTATAAGCCTCTCCCCTTCCGGTTCCCTCCGGGAATGGATTTTCCTCACTGTACCGTCCGGTAAGCGCCCCCTGTTCCAGCACCATATAGGAATAGAATGTAATGCCATTCTCCTTGCAGTAATCAAGGATACCTGCACGCTCCGAAGAACGGTGTAACAGACTGTAATGATTCTGCACCGCAGAAACTTTCAAGCCCTCCGCCGCAAGAATTTCATTTGCCCTTTTTATCTCTGCAAGGTTGTGATTGGAAACGCCGATTGTCTTAATCTGTCCGCTTTTTGCCAACGGAATTAAATCAGGCGTCCACTTTGGGGCATCCATCGGATTGTGTATCCAATAAACATCAAT
>DLAA01000018.1:2244-4286 GCA_002493835.1 Lachnospiraceae bacterium UBA7060
ATACGTTCCGATGTCCCTTCCCCGTAAACCGCTGCCGTATCCCACAGGTTCAGTCCGCATTCCATCGCTTTCTCAAACACAGGCTTTAACTCTGCCTCGAATAAATGATTTCCAAATACCTGATCCCCTCCGGCAGCTCCTGCACCCCAAGACCAAGCTCCTAATGCAATCTTGGGCATTGTTGTACTCATCTAAAAATCCTCCTATCCTCTATCTCAAATTTTCGTTAAAAAACTGTTCCAACTTATCAAACGGAATCTTTTCCATATTGTCATATAAATCCACATGATCCGCACCCGGAACAATTACCAGCTCTTTCGGTTCTGACGCTGCGGCGTAGGCATCTTCCGAATAATACCGGGAATGTGCATTTTCTCCGGCAACCAGCAAGATCGGGCGGGGAGATACCTCTTTGATATTCGCCATCAGCGGAAAATTCCAAAATGACACGGGCATGGTTGCAATCCATGAAGATACAAAATTCACAGCACGAGGGTGTTTCGCCCTTACTGCATAATAGTTGTAGAAAGCTGCAAATGCAGGATCAGCACCCTCCGGCAGTTCTTCCGGAATTTCCATCATTCCTGTGATCGGCTCATTATCCTCATCAAAAGCAATCTCATGATTGCCCAATGCAAATGTACCGTTTTCTGCGTCTTTCCAACGCTGTTCTCCGAGATATTTCTTAATCTTGTTTCTCTGCTCCTCCGTATAATAATCCATGTGTCCCTTACTCATATCACGGGACATATCATACATGGAGAACGTAGCTACCGCTTTAATTCTGGTATCCGTTCCTGCGGCAGTAACCGCCATGCCCGACAGCCCGCATATGCCTACTGCGCCAATCCTCTCCCTGTCAACATAGGGGAGCAGACCAATATAATCCACCGCCGCACTGTAATCTTCCGTAAATATATCCGGTGATGCCGTGTTTCGTACCTCGCCGCCGCTCTCTCCGCCAAAGGACGGGTCAAAGGCTATGCTGACAAAACCACGGGCAGCCAGCTCCTGCGCATAAAGACCAGAAGCCTGTTCTTTTACTGCACCAAAGGGTCCTGCAACAATGACTGCCGGATTTTTCTTATCCTCATAGTGAGCCGGCAGATATAAATCACCCGCCAGCGTAATGCCGTAGCGGTTTGTAAAACGGACTTTTTTCATCTCAATCTCAGGGTTAATCTCAAATATTCTGGTATCCTTGTTTTCCATTTTTCATTCTCCTTTACCTTGTTATAATTTTTTAATTTTATAAAGCAGATAATCAAGACAGTCTATCTGCTTTTGACTTTTATGGAGGGAACTAAGCAAAGTCTTTCTATACCTTGCGAGTACCTGCATCATGTCTGTAAATCGGTTTTCTTTTACCAAAACCATACGCTGATCTGCAGTCTGCTGGTCACAGCCTGCGTCCAGTAAGTTTTGATAAATGCTCCCATACATATCGTTTGCTTCTGCCATCTTTTACCCTCCTTCTTACGCTTTCTATTGTAAATTGTTGCAAGCGTAATATCAAATACATATTAAATATCATTTTTGATACCAAAAAGGTATTTGTTTTATCAAAAGACATACATAGAATGACGAACGCTCTATTGAAATGGAGAGCCTGCTGTCAGAATAAACGGCATAACCATCAACAATACATAAGAAGCCAGCCGGAACCATTTTACTGCATCCGGTATTTCCTTTCCCATTTTCTTTGAAAGCGCACCTGTTACCACAACTAACAGCAAAACAGGGCTTACCATACTGGAAAGACTAAAGGCAACGCCAGCCACTCCCGCCAAAGAAACCGGAAGTGTAAGACAATAACCAATCATCAGCAAAAGCGGAGCGCATGGTGTCATGCCATAAGTGAAGCCTGCTGCAAGCA
Source organism: Lachnospiraceae bacterium UBA7060 (assembly GCA_002493835.1). Lineage (GTDB taxonomy): Bacteria > Bacillota > Clostridia > Lachnospirales > Lachnospiraceae > UBA3282. The sequence continues at coordinate 4,121 of DLAA01000018.1, forward strand.
TTGGTACAAACCCTGACTTCCCAACCGTTTTCCCACATTCCTTACAACCGCTGCACTTTCTTTGCTTTTTCAGCTCCAAAAACCATCGGATTGTCAAAATCATTCCAATCACACTCATAGCCGTCTGCGAAAACAGCCGCAGATTAAAAGAACCAATATAACCACT